>CAZBDS010000014.1:0-16197 GCA_964490735.1 uncultured Acutalibacter sp.
CCCGAAATCCAGCGGCGTTTTCCTCCCAGGTTCCCAAAAGCTCCTTGTGAGACAGGGTGATCCGGCTGTTTTCTCTGGATTTTACCACCGCCTTGATATCCATTCCCACGGAAAAACGCTCTCTAGGGTGTTCAATACGGGATACGGAAATAGAGTCGATGGGGAGAAGGGACACCACGCCGCAGCCGATATCCGCAAAGACACCGAATGGCTCTATGTGGGTAACGCGGGCGTCCAGTATATCGCCGGGACAAAGCTGATCTATGTATTCCGCGCGGCATTTTTCCTGAGCTGCCCGCCGTGAGAGCAGAGCTGTGATCCTGCCGTATTCGTCTCTGAAAAAATCCTGCACCAGAAAGCAGACGGGGCGGTTGACCCGGGATATGATGGCAATGTCCCGCACGCTGCCGTCTTTAATGCCGATCGCCCCTTCTTCACGGGGAATAATGCCTTTCATAAATTTGAAATCTACGATCAAATCGTGCTTGCTGTCGCACATAATAGCCCTGGCTTCCAGTATCTTCTGATCCCGCATGGCTTCCGACAAGGCGGCTGGGGACTGCATGGCGGCTTTGTTTTCAAAAGTGTCTATCAGATGACCTTCCGGGAAAAATTTCATCGCTCCGACCATTCCTTTCTTACGGCGGCCCGCTTTCCTTTTGCTACAAGGAAATATATGAGCGGCCGCAAAATAAAATGCCGGGAAAAGCGAGCGGCCAAACTAGAGAGGTAATAATCTGTGTTTGCCCCGTCCCATGAGCGGGGAAAACAAAAAATCTTCGAAGCTGGTACTCCCTCAGGAAAACCGGGGTTGCAAGTTTTGAAAATCTGAGATACAATAAACGCAAAGCAAAAAGAAAGGAAAGTGATGGTATCCATGAAAAAAATCTCCCTCTGCCTGCTGGCTCTGGTTTTGGCTTTTACCTGCACGGCCTGCAATTCCAACAATTCCCCGGCTGCTCGCGTTTTGGAGAATCAAGAAGAACTGGTGAGCCAAGACAAGTTAAAGCCTCAGGCCAGAAACTCCGAGATCGGTTATCAGCTGGATATGCCGGAAAAAGGCGAGGAGATCGCCATTGTGACGCTGAAATCCGGCGAGAGCTTCAAGCTTCGTTTTTTCCCTGAGGAAGCGCCCAAGGCGGTATATAATTTTAAGCTTCACGCGATTCAGGGTTATTACGACAATTTGACTTTCCACCGGGTCATGAAAAACTTTATGATCCAGGGCGGCGACCCCCAGGGCAACGGGACAGGCGGGGAAAGCGTTTGGAACAGCGCTTTTGCCGATGAATTCCAGTCCAACCTGCTGAATATCGACGGGGCTGTTTCCATGGCGAACAGCGGCGCCGACACCAACGGCAGCCAGTTCTTTATCAACGCCACCGGCGGCGCCAAGCCTCGCTGGGACAGCTATCAGGAAGGCTTTGAGATGTATAAGCAGGACCCGGACACCTTTACCGCCAACTACGGCAGATGGATCGACATGGACAAGGTGACCGACAAAATGAAAGAACTCTACAACGAGCATGGGGGGAATCCTCACCTGGACGGCGCGTATTCCACCACCGGGGAGGGCCACACAGTGTTCGCCCAGGTCTTTGAGGGCATGGACGACGTTTTGAAGCTTTCAGAAACCGAGGTGGGGGAGGACGGCTCCACGCCGCTGACTCCATTGGTCATTGAAAGCGTAGAGATCACAACCTATTGACAGGCTTTCGAAAATGAAAGGGCTCCCGCAGATCCAGGCTTTGGATCAAGCGGAAGCCTTCTATTTTTGAAACTTTTTTGCCGCATTGGGGGCTTTCATTGATCTGAAAAAGAGAAGCAGATTTTGCATGTTCCTATTCGGAAGCTTCCTTTTCAGCGGGTTCCTTCTGCTGGCTGAGCTTATAGCATAAAGTCATCATGCTGTCGTTCATATGTACATTTTCCACGATGATGTCAGGGTGTTCCAAAGAAATGTCATAATGGCTGAAATTCCAGAAGGCCCGTATCCCCAGGGTATAAAGATCGTTGG
This sequence comes from uncultured Acutalibacter sp., assembly GCA_964490735.1. GTDB lineage: Bacteria > Bacillota > Clostridia > Oscillospirales > Acutalibacteraceae > Acutalibacter. Next base: position 2,018 of record CAZBDS010000014.1, read on the forward strand.
AAATGGATCTGACCGCCTCGGCGGGAACGCACAAAATTGCCATGACGGGAGAGTTTTCCCGAACAAAACCCTCTATCTCTCCGTAATCCAGTACCTGCTGCCCGCCAATCTGGGTCCCGATGATCCGGGGGGAATTGTCAAATACGCCAATCAAATCAAATCCAAGCTGCCGGAATGGCATATGGGCGGTAATGGCCCGGCCCAGGTTGCCCGCTCCGATCAGGACGCATCTGTGGCGGCTTTGCAGCCCCAGGATTTTCCCAATTTCGTCACAAAGCTGGGGAACATTGTATCCATAGCCCTGCTGTCCAAAGCCGCCGAAGCAGTTGAGATCCTGACGTATCTGGGAAGCTGTGGCTCCCATCTTTTCGGAAAGCTCTTTGGAGGAAACCCGGGTTACCCCGTTTTTCTTGAGCTCGTTCAAAAACCGGTAATACCGGGGAAGCCTGCGGATCACCGGCATGGAAACGCTTTCTTTTTTCTGCATGATCGTAATGTCCGTCCTCTCTTGGCCTAGCCAGTTAGCCCCTTTGCTTTCACAGGGGAAAAGCGTCACAGGAGTTCTTCCAGGGCCTTTTGTATCGCTAAAAGGAATTCCTCGGTATTGACTTTCCGAACCTCCGGCAAAGTGGACATGGCGGCCAGGTCCCCGGTCATGACGCCGCTTTCGACTGTGTTCAAAGTGGCAAGCTCCAACTTATCGGCAAACTCGCAGAGGGTCGGAAGGCTGTCCAGTTCGCCGCGCTTACGCAGGGCCCCGGTCCAGGCGAACAGGGTCGCGATGGGATTGGTAGAGGTGGACTCTCCCTTCAAATATTTGTAGTAATGGCGCTGGACTGTGCCGTGGGCGGCTTCGTATTCATAAACACCGTCGGCGGAGACGAGAACGGAGGTCATCATGGAAAGGCTCCCAAAGGCGGTGGCCACCATATCGCTCATCACGTCGCCGTCGTAATTTTTGCAGGCCCAGATGTAGCCGCCCTGGCTTCGGACCACACGGGCTACCGCGTCGTCAATCAGCGTGTAGAAATACTCGATCCCCGCTTCCTCGAACTTTTTGGCATATTCCTTGTCGTAAATCTCCTGGAAAATGTCCTTAAAGCGGTGGTCGTAAGTCTTCGAGATAGTGTCCTTAGAAGAGAACCACAGGTCCTGCTTGGAATCCAGCGCAAAATTAAAGCAGGAGCGGGCAAAGCTCTCAATGCTCTGGTCTATGTTGTGTATGCCCTGGATAATACCGGGTCCCTCCGCAAAAGTGTGGATTGGATATTTGCTTTCAGTGCCGTCGGCAGCGGTGACCAGCAGCTCCGCTTTCGAACCGGCCGGCACGGCGGCTTCCACATTTCTGTAAATATCCCCGTAAGCATGGCGGGCAATAGTGATGGGCTTTTTCCAGTTGGGAATAAAGGGCGTAATGCCGTTTACCAGAATAGGCGTACGGAACACTGTGCCGTCCAGATAGGCGCGGATCGTGCCGTTGGGGGATTTCCACATTTCTTTTAAGTGATATTCTTCCACCCGGGCGGCGTTGGGGGTGATGGTGGCACATTTCACCGCCACGCCGTATTTCCGGGTGGCGACAGCGGAATCCAGCGTGACCTGATCGTTGGTTTTATCCCGGTTTTCCAGCCCCAGGTCATAGTATTCGGTCTTCAGGTCGATATAGGGCTCCAGCAAAGTTTCCTTGATCATCTTCCAGAGGACCCGGGTCATTTCGTCTCCGTCCATTTCCACCAGCGGAGTTTTCATGAGGATCTTTTGATTTGCCATATCAATTACCTCCTTCTTTTGTATAATTGAGCAGTCCGCCTGCCAATACCATCTCGCGTTGGCGCTCGGTCAACAGGGCGGTAAGCTTCACAGTAAAGCCTTTGGTCAAATTCTGCAGGGTCACTTCTGTGCCGCGAGACAGTTCTTCCCGTATGGCGGGGAATTGAAGTTCGTCCATCTGATCAATCCTGTCGTAATCGGATTCCTCCGTGAACTGCAAGGGGATCAAGCCGGCGTTGGCCAGATTGGCGCAGTGAATGCGGGCGTAGGATTTGGCGATGACCGCCTTTACGCCGAGATACAACGGCACCAGCGCGGCGTGCTCCCGAGAGGAGCCCTGACCGTAATTGTGGCCGCCAATGATGATTCCGCCGCCCTCGGCCTTGCAGCGGTCCGGGAAGGTCTTGTCGCAGACGCTGAAGCAGAAATTGGAAAGATAGGGGATATTGGAGCGGTAGGGAAGGATCTTGGCGCCTGCCGGCATGATATGGTCGGTGGTGATATTGTCCCCAACCTTCAAAATGGCTTTTTTCTGCAAGGATTCCGGCAATTTTCCCGCGATTGGGAAGGGCTTGATATTGGGGCCGCGCTGGATCTCAACCGTTTCCATCAAAGCCTCGGGCACAGGTTCTTCGATCAGATTGTCGTTGATGAGGAAATGCTCCGGCATGGAGATCTCTGTCAACTCGCCCAGAGAGCGAGGATCCGTCAGGCAGCCGGCGATGGCGGAGGCGGCCGCGGTCTCCGGACTGACCAGGTAGACCTGGGCGTCCGCCGTGCCGCTGCGGCCCTCGAAGTTCCGGTTGAAAGTGCGCAGGGAAACACCGGCGGAATTGGGGGACTGACCCATGCCGATACAAGGTCCGCAGGAGCATTCCAGCACGCGGGCCCCGGCGGCAATGATATCCGCCAGACCTCCGTTCATGGCCAGCATGTTAAAGACCTGCTTGGATCCGCACCCCACGGTCAGACTTACATCGGGGTGCACACTTTTGCCTTTCAAGATCGCGGCTACCCGCATCATATCAAGATAAGAGGAGTTGGTGCAGGAGCCGATGCAGACCTGGTCGATCTTGATCTCACCCAGCTCTCGGACGGACTTGACGGCATCGGGGCTGTGGGGACAGGCGGCCAGAGGTTCCAGCGAGGAGAGGTCCAGCTCCAGAATCTCATCGTATACGGCGTCTTCGTCCGATTTTAATTCCTTCCAGCAGTCGCCCCGGCCCTGGGCCTCCAAGAACCGGCGGGTGATCTCGTCGGAAGGGAAGATGGAGGTGGTGGCGCCCAGCTCGGTACCCATGTTGGTGATTGTGGCGCGCTCGGGCACGGACAGAGTCTTGATCCCCTCTCCGCCGTATTCAATGATCTTTCCGACGCCGCCCTTGACACTGAGCCTCTGCAGAACGGCCAAAATGACGTCCTTTGCAGAAACCCAGGGGGAAAGCTTACCGGTAAGATTGATCTTGACCATTTTGGGCATATTGATGTGATACTCGCCGCCGCCCATGGCTACGGCTACGTCCATGCCGCCGGAGCCGAAGGCCAGCATGCCGATGCCGCCGCCGGTAGGGGTGTGGCTGTCAGAGCCGATCAGGGTCTTGCCGGGAATCCCAAAACGTTCCAGATGCAACTGGTGGCAAATGCCGTTGCCGGGGCGGGAAAAGTAGATCCCGTGCTTTTTGGCGATGGACTGAATATATCTGTGGTCGCCCGCGTTTTCAAAGCCGCTTTGCAGCATGTTGTGATCGATGTACGCGACGCTGCGCTCGGTTTTCACACGATCGATCCCCATGGCCTCAAATTCCAGATAGGCCATGGTGCCGGTGGCGTCCTGCGTCAGGGTCTGGTCAATCCGCAGGCCGATATCACTTCCAACAGTCATTTCGCCGCTGACAAGGTGGTCCCGGATAATTTTTTCAGCAATGGTCATGCCCATGATCGTTTCTCCTCTTCGATTAGATTGAATATTTGAGAAAGGCCGGACTTTTTGGGTTGTATTTCATTATCCCTCAAAACGCCCCGGCTGTCAATGTCGGGGCGGGAGAGAAAAGAAATTTAGAGGAAAGCAAATTGTTTCAACAGAAAAATGAAAAGGAACATCGTCAAAATGGACAGGATCGAGCTGAAAATCACCAGCTGTCCCGCCAGTTTGTCGTCTCCTCCCATCTGCTGGGCCATGGTGAAGGACGAAACAGCTACCGGAGAGGCGAACACCGTAAGGAGTACTGCCAGCTGCGGCCCCCGGAAACCCAGCAGGATTGCCAGTCCAAGAAAGAGAATGGGAAAGAAAAGAAGCTTTACGCCCAGGGTCACGCACAGCTCACGGATACAGCCGCCAATTTCGCGAAAGCTGAAAGAGGCGCCCAGGATCACAAAAGCAAGAGGCGTCGCAATGCCGCTCAGGCCGGCAACAGTTGTTTCCAGGAAGCTGGGCAAAACAATCTGAAAGCTGAGGCACAGAACGCCCAGCACGGAAGCAATGATCAAAGGGTTGGTGATGATGCCCAGAAGGATCTGGAACACGTTGGGACGGCCGCCGTTGAACATTTCCAGAGAGATCACCGCCAGCACATTGTACAGGGGGATAATGACGGCGATCAGAATGGAAGCAAGCCCTGCGGCCTGATCGCCGAACAGGGCTGTACAGACCGGAATACCGAACAGCACAAAATTGCTGCGGAACATTCCCTGCAGCATTACGCCCCTCTTCGCGCTGTCGCGGCCGGAAAGAAAGGCGATGCAGAGGGCCAGCAGAAATTGCAGGGCCACTCCGGCAACGGTGAAAAACAGCAGCTGAGAATCGAAGCTTTCCGACAATGAGGTGGTATAGACATTTCTGAACACCAACAGTGGAAGGAACACCTTGAAAATGGCTTTGTTTGTCTGCCGGACAGAAGTCTCGTTCATCATGCCGGAGACTCTGATGACGTAGCCGACGGCCATCATCAGGAACAGAGGCAGCACGATCTCCGCTGCGATCCGTAAACTTTCCATGCAGAATTCCCCCTCGTTTTAGCAAATATGGAATGTAAAAATGATTATACCACGAAATATGGCGGCAGACAATGCGTTTTTTTCTGCTTTCCGTCAGTTTTTCCTTGCTGGATTGGGAAAGAAGTGCTATACTATTTTTTAATAGTTGCCTTCCAGTTGGTAGACATAATTTTTTGCCTATTGTACCTTGGCTTTGCTGCTGTTCATTTTCGAAATCCTGTTCTTTTTCCGTATGAATCCTTTCCTTTTCGGCAGACTATCTTTTATGAAAAAGGAGGATGCCGAAATGAAACAGGAATCTACCAAAAAGAATCAGTATAAAATTGATAGCGAAGACCAGGAGCAAAACGGCGAAAATGAATTCAGCTCGGAGCAGCAGAAACAGATCACCGAGAGCGGCTCCGTTACTACGCGGAACAACGGGCACACGGTTCACTGTCTGACGGTTATCGGGCAAATTGAAGGCCACTATATTCTGCCCTCACAGAACAAGACCACCAAGTATGAGCACGTAATCCCGCAGATTGTCGCGGTGGAAGAGGACCCTCAGATTGATGGCCTGCTGATGCTGCTGAACACTGTGGGCGGAGACGTGGAAGCCGGCTTGGCTCTTGCCGAGCTGGTAGCCGGAATGAAAAAGCCCACTGTTTCCCTGGTGCTGGGAGGCGGCCATTCCATCGGCGTACCGCTGGCAGTAGCCGCAAAGCGTTCTTTTATCGCGGAATCCGCCTCTATGACCATTCACCCTGTAAGAATGAACGGCCTGGTGCTGGGGATCCCTCAAACGCTGGAATATTTTCAGCGCATGCAGGACCGCATCACCAATTTTGTAACGCAGAATTCCCGCATTACCAAAGAACGTTTTACCACGCTGTCCATGAACACCCAGGAGCTTGTGATGGACGTGGGCACGGTGCTGGACGGCCCGGACGCCGTCGAGGAAGGGCTTATCGATTCGCTGGGTTCCCTTTCCGATGCGATGGACTGCCTGAACCACATGATCGATCAGAACAAGGGGAAAGGGAAAAAGAAATCAAAACCGGCGCAGACAAAGAAGGGCGGGTAACCGTCCTGCGGCGTTTCCGCCGTACATAAGGAGGAAGTCATGACTGTTTTTGACGCCATTGTTCAGGGGTTCATTCAGGGAGCTACCGAATTTCTGCCGGTTTCCAGCAGCGGGCACCTGTCAATTTCGCAGCATATTTTCGGCATAGAACTGCCCGGAATTCTGTTTGATGTCATGCTTCATGTGGGCACCCTGGCAGCGGTGATCTTTGTTTACCGGGGCCTGGTGTGGCGGCTGATCAAGGAATTTGTTTCCCTTTGCGGCGACGTGATCCACCGTCGTTTCAAGTGGAGCGAAATGAGCCACGACCGCCGGCTTTTGATGATGCTTGTCATAGGTCTGCTGCCCTTGTTCCTTTTGTTTCTGCCGATCCCGGGCACGGATATGAAGGTGAAGGATTTTTCCGAAATGCTGGCGTCTGACGGCGGGATTGTCATGGAGGGCTTTGCCCTGCTTGCCACCAGCGCCCTGCTGTTTTTGGGGATTTATTTCAACAAGCGAATGAAACGGGAAAAAGCCGTGGTGAACCGGGAGGGAAAACGTGTCCCCTCTCAGGGAAGGAAAAAGATTCATACCATTGACGCATTGATTATCGGTGTTACCCAGTGCCTTGCCGCAGTGTTTCCGGGCCTTTCCAGATCCGGTTCTACGCTGTCGGTGGGGCTGATTCGAGGAATCAGCCAGCAAACGGCTCTCGATTATTCCTTTGTGCTGGGGATTCCCTCCATCGCGGCGGCAGCCCTGGTCTCGCTGAAGGACGTGGGGCAGGCAGGTGCTTCCATCGGCATTCTTCCGCTGATCGTGGGCATGGTCACTGCGGCGGTGGTCGGTTTTCTGGCCATCAGGCTGCTTCGCTGGATCGTCACCACAAACAAGCTGGAGATTTTTGCTTATTACACTTTGATCGTCGGCGGCGTAGCTGTTATTTTAGGGATTGTCGAGCATGTAGTCGGATATAATCTGTTCACCGGCTTGCCACTCTGACAAACGGCCGTTTTTGAGAATATTGAACGGAGGGAATGTCTTGGCAGAAAAAAAAGCAGCCTCTTCCACGAAGAAGCGGACGGCCCCCAAGAGCCGTGCGCCGGCTTCTTCGGAAAGAAAGAGCGCTCCCAAAAAGAATACCCGCAGGGGCACTTCCGGCGCTTCCGCGGCCAATCATATGACGGCAGAGACAATCCGTCAGAAAAACCAGATTCGTGCGGTGGTCTTGTTCGCCTGTGCCATTTTTGTGGCATGTCTCGTGCTGATTCCAGGCGACAATCTGTGGAAGTGGGCTCACGGCGCAGTTCTGGGCCTGTTCGGAAGCTGGGCGCTGCTGTGGCCCTTCCTGATGATCTATGTGGCGATCATTACCACGCTGGACAAGCCCAGGGGTTCTATCAGCGGCAAGATCTGGCTGACAGCCGTTATTATTGTGCTGTTCTGTACGGCCGGCTACATTTTCAGTGCGGAGCTGCCGCAGACCGGTACAAAATTCTTTGATTACATAGCATTACTGTACCATCAAAACGCCGGCGTGGGCGGGGGCGTGATCGGCGGCCTGCTGGGACTGCCGCTTTTAAAGGCAGCGGGCGACACGGGAGCAAGGATTCTTGTGATGCTGCTGCTGTTCGTTGCGATCATGATCCTGACCGGCACTACGCTGATTGGCCTGTTCCGCACCATCAAGAAGCCGGTGGACGTGGTTTCTGAAGGCCTGCAGAACGCCAAGCAGCGCAGGGAAGAGGAGCGGCTGATCCTGGAACGGGACCGCGCTCAGATTGATATTCCCTTGGAGCCCGCGTTGCCCGAGCATCCCGTTCGGGCAGAAACTTCTCAGCTGTTCCCCAAGCCTCAGCCCAAAAAGGAAAAAGCGAAAAACGAGAAGCTGGACAAGCTGAAAGAAGTGTTTGGCCTGAACGAACCGAAGCAGGAGGACCAGATTCAGACTGCGGAAGAACACCTGCGCCTGGAGACAGACGCACTGGCAAATGCAGTACAGCAGCTTGAAGGCGAGACCTTCCCGACGAATCTGCCCGGAGAAGAGAAGGGCGGGGCCCTTCTGGAACAGGAACCTCCTGTGGAGACGCCGGAGCCCATTGTGACGGAAAGGGAGGAAACCATCACCGGGGAGCCGGAAAAGCCAGTCCCCGACGAAGTGAAGGACCTCACCCAGGAATTTATGAAAAAGCGGGAAGAAAACGACCGCAGGGAAGCCACTACCGAGCAGCAGGCTCTCTATAACGCCGCAGAGCAGATGAAAGACACCTATTGCTATCCGCCCATCACCATGCTGGCGGCAAGCCCTCATGCTAATCCCGTTGAGGAGACGGAAGAGCTGCAGACCAATGGCCGCATTTTGGTGGACACCCTAAAGAGTTTTGGCGTGCAGACAAAGATTCTGGATATCTGCCGGGGGCCCGCCGTTACCCGCTATGAGATTCAGCCCGCCGCAGGCGTGAAAATCAGCAAGATCACAAACCTTGCCGACGATCTGGCCCTGAACCTGGCTGCCACCGGCGTGCGGATTGAGGCGCCCATTCCCGGAAAGGCCGCCGTGGGCATTGAGGTGCCCAATAAAACCAGGACCACGGTGCGTATGCGGGAACTGGTGGAATCCAATTCCTTCCAGACCGCCAAGGGCAAGCTTTCCGTGGCGCTGGGTCGGGATATTGCGGGTCTGGCCAGAATGCCCCACCTGCTGATTGCCGGTACTACTGGTTCTGGTAAATCAGTGTGTATCAATTCGCTGATCATCAGCCTGCTTTACAAATCCAATCCCAACGAAGTGCGTTTTCTGATGATCGACCCCAAGGCCGTGGAATTGACTGAATATAACGGGCTGCCTCACATGCTGGTGCCTGTGGTTACAGATCCTCGAAAGGCTTCCGGCGCCTTGGGCTGGGCGGTTTCTGAAATGATGAAGCGCTATAAGATCTTCTCCGAGTGCAATGTGAGAAATCTGCAGGGCTATAACGAACTGGCGGAAGCCCAGGGATATCAGGACGAAAACGGGCAGCCCATGCCCGCTATGCCGCAGATCGTCATCGTTATCGACGAGCTGGCGGACCTGATGATGGCCGCGCCCAAAGAGGTGGAGGATTCTATCTGCCGTTTGGCGCAGCTGGCCCGCGCCGCCGGCATGCATCTGGTGGTTGCCACCCAGCGTCCTTCTGTGGACGTGGTGACCGGACTGATCAAGGCAAACATACCCAGCCGGATCGCCCTGACCGTTTCCAACGCTGTGGATTCCCGCACCATTCTGGACACGGGCGGCGCTGAAAAGCTTCTGGGAAACGGCGATATGCTGTTTGCCCCCGTAGGCGCCAACAAGCCTTTGCGCGTACAGGGCTGCTGGGTCAGCGAGGGAGAGATTTCTTCCATCGTGGAGTTTGTGAAGAAGACTCGGGCAATCGACTATGACGAAGCTGTCATCGAGGAGATCGAGCGCAATGCCGCCAGCGAAGGGGAGAAGGGCGATTCCCAGGAAAGCGACGGTGGTTCCTCCGATCCGATGATGGACGAAGCCATCAAATGCGTAGTAGAAGCAGGACAGGCTTCCACCTCGCTGCTGCAAAGGCGTCTCCGCCTGGGCTACGCTCGGGCCGGCCGTCTTATTGACGAAATGGAACAGCTGGGGGTTGTTGGGCCTCACGAGGGCTCCAAGCCCCGCCAGGTGCTGATGACCTACACTCAGTGGATGGAAATGAACATGCAGAAGAGCGATCCGCCCGGAGACGGCCAATAACATGGGAAAAAAACAGCAGGGCGAACCGGTAGAAAAGAACAAGGTGAAGGGAATAGGGGAAGCCGCTGTGATCTGGACGATTCTCCTAATCCTGCTGGTTTTGATCTTATCCGCCACGCCGCCGGGACGGCAGCTGTGGCACAGGCTGTACGAGAACTCCGATTTTGTCAGCAGCGCAGAAGCCCCGCTGAACATTCACGTGCTGGACGTGGGGAAGGCCGATGCGATCCTGATCGAATGCGAAGGCCACAGCGCCCTGGTGGACGCTGGTACTTACCTGCACGGGGAAACGGTGGTGGATTACCTAAAACGGAACGGGCTTTCTACTGTGGATTATGCCATCGTTACCCACCCGGACAAAGACCATATCGGCGGCATGGCGCAGGTTCTTTCGGAAGTGAGCGCAGGGACTTTTATTTGGTCCGGCTATTTTCCGGAGGAATATGCCCCCGTGCGGAAGGTCCTTGCCGATCAAGCTGTTCCGGAGCGTGTGGCGGTTCCCGGAGATGTGCTGCAATTGGGCGGCGCTGCCTTGGAAATCCTGGGGCCGCTCAGAGAGTATGAAGAAACGAACGACGCTTCTCTGGTGTTCCGTTTGGAATATCAGGGATTTACCGCTTTATTCTGCGGGGATATTGAAAAGGAAGCGGAGCGGGACCTGGCAAAGTCTGGAGCGGACTTGTCCGCCGACCTTTTGAAAGTGGCCCATCATGGCAGTAAGACCTCTTCTAACAGACGGTTTCTGGAAGCGGTAAAGCCCAGATACGCGGTAATTTCCGTGGGTCCGGACAAAAATGAACTGCCCGATGAAAAGGTTTTGACCCGCCTGTTCAACATGGGTGCAGAAATCTATCAGACAGACACGGACGGCATCGTAATTTTCTCTTACGACAGGGAGAAAGTCTCTGTACATACGGAAAAGCGTCGTGATAAATCTGAGTGAAAGGGAGAGCGGCATGAAATGGCTTATTATTGACCGGTTGGAAAGCAACTATGCCATCTGCGAGGACGAAGACAAAAACTGTCTCGCCATTGAAATTGCCTCTCTTCCAGCAGAAGCGGCAGAGGGCGTGGTCCTTGCCGTTTCTAAGGACGGAAGCTTCTCCATTGACTGGGACGAGACCATGCGCCGCAGGGCGCGCATTGCAGAAAAGCAGCGCCGCTTCTTTGAAAATTGAAGGGCGCTGCTCTTTTTTTCGCCGGCGCAAGTCCGGCAAGCCCGTTTTCAGCCCAGGAAAGAATATACCTATTTCCAGTTGCATAGCCATTTCTAAAAACGATGCATTTGGAGGGCGTTATGAAGAAAAGGGCTGTCTTTTTGATTCTGTTCTGTGCGTCTCTGGCTTTGTTTGCGGCTCAAACCATGCAGGCCTTTGGAATCGTGGCATTTCACGCGGATTTTTTCGAGAAAAAGGGAACCGTTGTGCTGGACGCAGGGCACGGTGGGGAAGACGGCGGCGCAGTGGGGATTAACGGCGCCATGGAAAAAGATATCAATCTGGCTATCGCTCTGAAACTGAGCCAGTATTTGAAGCAAAATAATTTTGAAGTGATCCTGATCCGCGACGGAGATTATTCGGTAGGGGATCAAAGCCTTGGAACCGTTGCCGAGCGTAAACGCTCCGATACCAAAACCCGTCTGCGCATGATTGAGGAAGCAGGGGACTGCATTTACTTAAGTATTCATCAAAACCATTTTTCCGAAAGCAAATATGACGGCGCCCTGGTGTTCTATTCGGGAAACAATCCGGAAAGCGCTGTGCTGGCAGAAGCCATTCGCAAAAATATCGTTTCCGCGCTGCAGCCTGAAAATCACCGGGAAAATAAGGAGGCGGAAAAGAGCATTTACCTGCTGTATCACTGTCAGGTCCCGGCTGTCCTGGTGGAATGCGGATTTCTTTCCAACGGGGCCGAGGCGGAGAAGCTGGTGCAGGAAAGCTATCAAAATGACATGGCGGCGGCTATTTATAACGGCCTCATCGACTATCTGCAGGAAAAGGATTCTGGCGAAACAGGGGAAACCTCTTCTGTAAATTGAAAAGTTTCCCGATGTGTGGTATAATATCCGCAAAGGGCGCGGATATTATGGATTTAAATTTGCCTTGCCCAGTTCTTCGCGTTGCTCAGACGGGCAATCGGCACATTATACCAACGCACCTCCGGTGCTTATGGTAAAATACTCACAAAACTTAGGGTCGGGCACTGTGGTTTCGGTTTCTGCCGAGGAGGATTCACGTGATAAGTTCCGCAAAGGCGGAACTTATACCCACCGCAGGTGTGGTTGTGATAAAATTTCAGTGTATTGGACGTTTCAGACGGCGTTTGTGAGAAATAAGGGAGTTACTTATGGCGGCAAAGAACAAAGCAATCTTTCAGTGTACTCAATGCGGGTACGAGTCTCCAAAGTGGACGGGCAAATGCCCCGGCTGCGGGGAATGGAACACCATGCTGGAAACCATTAAAGAACCGGTTTCCGCTCAACGAGACACGGTGAACCGGGCTTTGGGCAATATCTCCCGGCCCGTGCCCATCAGCGAGATCAGCCTGCAGGACGAGCACCGGTATAAGACCGGACTTTCTGAGCTGGACCGGGTTCTGGGCGGTGGGATCGTCAAAGGCTCCCTGATCTTGATCAGCGGCGAGCCCGGCATTGGCAAGTCTACCATTTTGCTGCAAATCTGCGAATATCTGGGGCGAGAGCTCCGGATCCTCTATGTGTCCGGCGAAGAATCTGCCCGGCAGATCAAACTGCGGGCAGGACGGCTGGGCGTATCCAGCCCTAATCTGATGATTTTAACGGAAACAGACGTGCAGTTTATCGTGGAAGAGATCCGGACGGAAAAGCCGGATCTGGTGATGGTGGATTCCATTCAGACCATGAATCACACGGAGCTTACTTCATCGCCCGGCAGTGTGACCCAGGTGCGGGAATGCACCAACTCCATGATGCGCTGCGCCAAAAGCCTGGACATTCCCATTATCATCGTGGGCCATGTCAATAAGGACGGCGCCATTGCCGGCCCCAAAGTACTGGAGCATATTGTGGACGCAGTTCTGTACTTTGAGGGAGACCGGCAGATGACGTACCGGATTTTGCGGGCGGTAAAAAATCGGTACGGTTCCACCAACGAGATAGGCGTGTTCGATATGGGGGAGAACGGTTTGCAGCAAGTGGAAAATCCCTCGCAGGCCATGCTTTCCGGCAGGCCGAAGGATTCCTCTGGCACCTGTGTTACCGCGGTAATGGAGGGCTCCCGGCCGATCCTTGCGGAAGTGCAGGGCCTTGCAACCACCTCCGGCTTCGGCACGCCCAGAAGAATGTCCACCGGCTTTGACTACAACCGCATGGCTTTGATCCTGGCGGTGCTGGAAAAGCGGGCGGGATATTACTTTTCTAACCTTGACACGTATCTGAATATCGTGGGCGGCCTTCGATTGGACGAGCCTTCGGTAGATCTGGCGGTGGCCATTTCCCTGATCTCCAGTTTGAAGGATACGCCGGTTAGAGAGGACACGGTAGTGTTCGGCGAGATCGGCCTTGCCGGGGAGCTGCGCAACGTAAGCCATGCGGACCAGCGGGTGGCCGAAGCGGCCCGTATGGGCTTTTCAAGATGTATCCTGCCGCATCACAGCATGAAGAACCTCAGCGGCTTTCACGGTATCGAAGTGATCGGCGCCAAAAATATCCGGGACGCCTTCGAGGCTGCCACATGACCCGGGTGCTCCTTTCGGGGGAGTATTCCTTTTTGAGGGAGCCGCTGGAAAGGCGGGGCGTTGAAACGATGCTGAGCGAAGCCGATTTCCGGTTGCCTTTGCCGGTGCGTTTTCACCCCGATCTTCAGTTATGCCACTTAAAAGAAACTATGTTCGCTTTGCAAGGCGGCACATTTCAAAAGCAGTTGAGAGCCTTGGGTTACGACGTTAGAACGACAGACCGAGAGCCGGCCGGCGTGTACCCGAAGGACGTGCTGTGCAGCGCCTTTGTGATCTCCAACAGGCTTGTGTGCAATCCCAAAAGCGTTGACCCGGCAATTTTGAGGGAAGCCGCCAGGGAAGGCTTGCAAATACTGGCAGTACAGCAGGGATATGCGGCTTGCGCCGCAGCGGTGGTCAACGAGAATTCCATCATCACCGCTGATCCGGGAATGGCGGACTTGATGAGGGCAGCGGGTTTTTCCGTTTTGCAGATTCGCCCGGGATTCATCAGGCTTCCTGGCTACGATACAGGGTTTATTGGAGGCTGCTGCGGTTTGATAGAACCTGGGCTGCTGGCCGTTGCCGGAAGTCTTAATAGTCACCCCGACGGGCAAGAAATATTATCCTTTCTGAAAGAAAAAAGCATTTCAATTATTGAGCTTATGAAGGGCCCATTGCTGGACGTGGGTGGAATGATTCGGCTGAGCTAAGTTCAATTTTTTATAAAAAACTTGTACAACGACACAGCCGTCGCTTAAGAGCCATTCTATATGGATTGGGGAGGCGACTAAAAACAGAAATATATAATTAGAGAAAATCAATATTTTCTCTAATTTGGGGAAGGGCGGCATGGCCACACAAGGCCGCGCCTGATAGCAAGTGCCTCTCAGAGCTCCTTTCCGGTTCCGGCAGCTTTTTCACCCC
>CAZBDS010000015.1:0-12294 GCA_964490735.1 uncultured Acutalibacter sp.
ATTCCTCTCGGCACTGTCAAGTGGCACTTGTTTGAAGCTAAAAAAGAATTGAAAAGAGGTATGGATACGATGAGAAAGCCGAGCAAACTCAGGTTTAACCCTATTAAATTCCACTCATACGGGATCAATGGTTCCGTTGGCACAAAGTCCCCGGATGAATTCTTCCGTTCCACACTGTCCCAGAATATTTGCTACTGTGTGCGTAATACGGCAAAAACGATCAACGAGATTGCTGATGATCTGGGTGTTTCCCCTGTGTATGTGGAAACAGAAGTGGAATTCCTCGAGGAATACGGTTTCTTGCGCGCACAGAAGGATGCGTATATTGTCAACTTTATTATCAGCGAACCGACTGCAGAACTGCTCACCATGCAGAATGATATGTACAAGCGTGCTGCTGAGTTGTTTGCGAACGATTTGTATGATGAGTTGACTTCATCCGGCATTCTTGACGATCCGGATATTTGGTGTGGACAAACTGATCAGCCTGTCTCCTTAACCGAGTCTCCTAAAGCGGACCGGAACTTTATTCTGTGGTCGCTGATTCCCTATATTGCCGCTTGGTCCGGTGAGAAACTGATGGATGAGAGCATTTCCTTTGAAGAGGTTGCCACGATCCGCCCTGATGGCGCGCATAACATTTTCCATGCAACAGTCGTGCCGGATGATATGGTTCTTCCGGATGACTACGTGTACATGAAGAATTGGTGCGGACCAATGTGGAAAGGCAACGGAGAACACATCTTTTGGCAGATTGACAGCGAGTGGTCTGACCGTGAGGATTGCCGCGGCCTCCAGTATTCTGAAGATGCCGGACGCATTCTCAGGCTTTATGAAAGAGAGTTTGAGGAGCGACTTTCAAAAGATGAGTATGCATGGCTTGCAGAGCGCGGTTGCGTAAAAACAAACGGAGATTATGGCGGATGTTTCAAAGCAGCATGGCAGATCGTTATTCAGGCCAGCAAGGAAATTCAGGAGAAGCTGCTTGCTATTGGTGAGCGTATTAAGGTAAAATACCAAGCTGACTTTGAGGCGCTGAAAGCGCCTTACGCCAAGGCTGTGCTGGAATCGGTTCCTGCACACCTTAGAAAGGTTAAAGCGTATGAATTGCAGTTTGTATTCCATGCAGACGGCTGGTTTCTGGTACACTGCATCACAACGCTCCTGAAGAACGGCAAACTGAAGGAGCCTACCGAAGGTCAGAGAAAATCCCTGACCACATTGATTATCAACGTATAGTCAGTGAGCCGACAAAGGCAAACACAGGCGGCAGGCCGTTTGCCTGCCGCCCGTATTTGCTTACTTTTTCCGCACCGGGAAGAAAATTTTCGTCTCCCATTCCTCCGGAGACGCCCCGGAAAACTGGTTCTTCAGGTAGATCTCATAGGGCGCGCCATTTAGCTCATACCCGTTCAGGCCGATCCATGTGCTGATCGCGCCGTAGGCGTCGGGCAGGCCGGAATAGGGCCCAACATGGACCGTGACGGCACAGAGCTGCTCCGGCAGGACCGTAGTGGCGTCTTTCCGTTCTACGACCCCCACGCCAAGCTCCATGTCGCTGCAGGCCGGGTCAAATTCCTTATCGTGGTATACTGTCAGCACCACACCATTGGTCGCGATTTGCTCCCGGGCGATCTTTTCGTAGATCATTCCGTAGTACTTTCCAAAATCCTCCACACTCATCTTATGCCGCTGGGTGAGAAGCAGCTGTTCCGGGGCCGTTTCCGCCCGCACTTCATACTTGTTTTGATAACTCATAATATCGCCTGTCCTTTCCAGTTGCTCCATATGATACCGGAGCTCTTTGATGACGATGGAAAGATGGGCAAGCTGACGGTCCAGGCGGATCCGCTGACGCTCCAGTTCCACGGCAAGCCGCTCCGGCGTTTCCATAAGCTCTGCGATTTCGGGAAGAGAAAATTCATATCTCTTGAGCCGCGAGATCAGCAGCATGGTATTCACCTGTTCGTCCCCGTAGTACCGGTAGCCGCTGTCTGCGTCGGTCTTTTGCGGACGCAGCAGCCCGATCCTGTCGTAATGGTGCAGCGTTTTCACACTGACGCCGCATATTTTCGACATCTGCCCGATGGTCAGCATGTATCTTTCCTCCTGCTTTTGGCGGTTCCGGAACCCTCCTGATTGAATTCACCTTGAGTATAAGCTCTGCCCTAGGGTCAGAGTCAAGCACTTTTTTGAAATTTTTTCAAAGACGTCAAAATTTTCAATGAAAACAGGTTTGGCGGAGATGGCAGAGAGCTCGCCCGCCCAGGCTCGGTACAGGGTAAGTAATTTCTTCGACATGGCATTTACTCTTTCTCGTCGGGGAAATGGCTCATCAGCTTTTCGATTGGCACGCCAAGAATCTGGGAGACTGGCCAAAGGGCAGAGATATGCACGTCGGTGTTTTTGGCCATCCACTTGCGGACCTGGCGATCGGAACAGCCAACAGATTCCGCAAAGGGTTCCTGGCTGAAGTTGCTGGCGCACAGACAGGCGGAAAATTTTCTGGCGTCCATCAAGGTTTTCAAAAAACTCACCTCCCTTCCATGTAATTAGCATAGAAGGAAGTAGAGTTCCGGGCCAGGAACTCAAGTTCCAAAAATCGACAAATACTGCTAGAACAGCTCCCTATCAGGAACTGCTCTTGCATATAATCTGAAACTTGGTTTGCAGCTCCTCATTTCAAGGGAAAATACACAGGCAATACAAAAAACAGCAATCCGAACCAACTAGTTCGGATTGCTGTTTTTCTTGCTATTCAGAGGCTTTGTAAGCTTTTCTTGTCTCCGAATGATCAATTTTCACTCAACGTGGTGGTAAAGCCTTCCCCTTGCAGCTTTTCCATAATCTGCTCTATGGTCATTCCGTAATACCTGAATTTCTCAATGGGGCCGCCATTGCCCGGGCCCCAGCCGCCTTTTCCTTCCATGTCCTCGTAATAGGCTTCTGTCATTACTCCATCCGTAAAGTAGATGTCATACACGGCGGAATCCTGAACAGCCTGCAGATAGTAGCTGCCGCTGCCGTATTGGGTCTGGGCGGGGGTGGGTTCAGGCGTGGGAGTAGCTGTGGGCTCGGGAGTAGGCGTGGCCGTGGGAGCCGGCGTAGGCGTAGGAGTGGGCTCGGCCGTGGGCGTAGGTTCGGGCGCAGAGCTTTCCGCCTGAGAAGCCTTGTCGGAAACAGAGGGAGCAGAGGTTTCCGCTTTCTCAGAAGAACAGCCAAAGCAGCAAAGGGCCAGAGAGAGGGCCAGCAGCCCGCACAGGAAGTACTTGATCGATTTCATTGGTGACTTTTCCCCTTTCAGTGATCTGGTGATCCTACAAATTTAAGCGTCGTGCTTTAACAATATACCTCAAAGCAGGCCAGATTGCAAGGTAAAAAAGGGATTTTTCGCGTTACACGCAACGTCATACACCTGCGTCCCGAAGCCAGACGGTCATTTCGCCCAGGCCCCGGTTGGCCCAGGCGTAATAGGGGATCAAGGTAAGCTCCCGCCGCTTTTCGGCCTTGGGCGGGCAGGTGGTGTACAGGGCAGACGCCTCGCCTTCCTCCTCCAGGGCGGTACAGGTCAGGGTCATCACGCCGTCCAGCAGGTCGGGGCGGAATTCTTCCCGGAACTGAGAGTCCCTGGGCAGCAGGATCCGGTGAAGGTCCGGGCCGTTGTCGGCCTCTTCCGCGCAAAAGACCATGGGCCCGCGCTGGACCGCCACCTTGCCCGCGTCTTCCCGGACGTTTTGATTGGCCCATACGCGGCAGGCCTCCATGGGCAGGGAAAGCTCCACCGCATCGCCGGGCTGCCATTCCCGGAAAAGGTTTACATAACCTTCCTCGGCAGGCTGTTCCGCCGGAACACCGTTGACGGCGAGGCTGTAGCTTCCCCGGCACCAGCCGGGGATCCGCAGGCCGTAGGTAAAGGCCACGGGCCGCTGGGGATCCACGGAGATCTTCAGCTTTCCGTCCCAGGGGTAATTGCCCGAAAGTTTAAGCTTTACGGGCACGCCGGAGGTTTCCCAGGTCATTTCCCCGGCAATATACAGGTTTTGATAGATCCCCTTTTCCGTTCTGCACAGGGCGTAATCGGTGATGGAAGCCAGGGTTCTTGCCAGATTGGGAGGACAGCAGGCACAGCCGAACCACTTTTGCCGCACCGGCTTTACATGGGCCTTCTGCTGATTCTTTTCGCAGGCCTCGGGCTGCACCTCCAGAGGATTGACATAGAAGAAAGCCGTGCCGGTAAGGTCCATGCCGCTGATGGCGCCGTTATACAGCACCCGCTCCATCACGTCGGCGTACTCGCCCCGGCGCTCGATCTTCAGCATCTGGTTGGCAAAGAAGGCCAGGGCCAGTCCCGCGCAGGTTTCGGCGTAGGCCGTATCGTTGGGCAGGTCATAGGGGAAGGTAAAAGCCTCGCCGTATTCGGAAGAGCCCACCTGGCCGGTGATGTACATCTGCTTTTCGGTCATATTGCGCCACAAGGTGCGCAGGTGTTCATACAGCTTGTCGTCTCCGGTGCACCTGGCCACGGCGGCGGCCCCGGCATACAGGTAGTTGGCCCGCACCGCGTGGCCGATGGGGTCGTCCTGCTCCATCAGGGGCTTGTGGGCCTGATAGTAGGAATAGCCGTAAACGCCGTTCTCCCAATAGAAGCCGTTGCCTTCCCGCCGGGTCTCCTCCTGGAAGTAGAGGGGTTCCCGGCCCCGCTGATCGATAAAATAGCGGGCAAGCTTCAGATAATCCTCCACTCCGGTAACTTCAAAGAGCTTGACCAGGGCCAGCTCGATCTCCTCATGGCCGGGATAGCCATGGAGCTTCCCCTCTTCCGGTCCCAGCACCGAACCGATGTGGGCTGCCAGCTTTTCCGCCACCTCCAGAAAGGTGCGGCGGCCGGTGGCGCGGAAATGGGCCACCGCGGCCTCGATCATATGCCCGGCGCAGTACAGCTCGTGATGATCCTTCAAATTGGTCCAGCGGCGGTTCAGATCCCCCAAAATATAGGCGGTATCCACGTAGCCGTCGGGCAGCTGGGCCTTGGCAATCAGCCGGATCGCCTCTTCCAGCTGGGCTTCCAGCTTTTCATCGGGCGCCCACATCAGGGAAAAAGCCGCCGCTTCCATCCACTTGAAGAGGTCGCTGTCCTGAAACACGCAGCCATAGTGCTCGCCGTCCAGCTCGCCGGCGGCAGCCCGGAAATTGTGGATACAACCGCTGCGGTCGGCGCCTGGCACCCGGTCGTTCAGGGCTTCCCACTGATAGGGGATCACCTTGTCTTTGGCAAGGTTCATCAGCCGGGAGAGAAAAGCGTCGCTGACACGGTACTGGTCCCCACCCAGGGGAGAAGCAAATTTCTTTTGATCCATAAAGGATCCTCCTCACTTTTGCAGATTTTGCGGGAGCAATAAAAGGCCGCCGCCCGACCACGGTCTTTGCAATCATTTTATCACACTTGGCAGTGAGCACACGGTGAGCGCGTCCCGGTGGGACGCTGATGCGAACTGACCGAGCCGGCAGGCGAGACTGAATCCTCTTCGGCAAAAACCGGAAATTCACTGCCCGACCACAGCCTTTGCAATCATTCTATCACAGGGCCTTTCAAAAAGGAACCCCCGGGGCCGAAAAGCCTCGGGGGTTTGAAAACTGCTATTCTGCCGTGCTGACAGTCCCGGCTGTCAGGTCAATGGTAAATTCCGCCAGGACCTTGTCCGGATCCTTGCCGTCTCCCTTTAAGAACCGGAAGATCAGCTTTTCCGTACCCACAGGCACGCCGTCGAAGTAGAGGTCCGCGGTCTGGGGTTCCAGGCTCTTGTAGTCGTAGCCGCCCAAGTCCGCGCTGTCGCCGCCGTGGTAAGAGATCTCCGTCCCGTCTTCGGTGTACAGGTGGGGGAAGCCTGCGGCATAGCTGTCCGGCGCGCCGGGCTCGGCATTCTCGATGGCGTAGCCCCAGCCGGGCTTTTCCACGGTGAGAATGGTCTGGGCAGGGCCGGCGTCCACCGCCAGCACCTTGGCACCGCCGTTTTCCGCCTGTTCAGTGATCTGCCGGGTATAGGTTCTGTCGGGGGTCACAGCCAGGGAAAGCACAAACCTGCCGGAAATATCCTCGCTTGCCTGACCCTCGTACTGCCCGGCTTCCAGCTCCTGAAGCGTGTACTCCACGCTCAGAGCATCTGCCTCCCGCTGGTTTTCCGGCACGGTGAGCCGAAGGACGGCGATCCACTTGCCCTCCTGCTTCGTAAAACGCAGGACGCCGTCCACAGCGGCCTCTTCCCCATTGACAGAGGCGGTCCCGCACCCTTCGGACTCCAGATAGTCGTACTGCTCCGCAAGTTCTTCCGGAGCGGTAAGCTCCAGGCCCAGCTGAATGAGCCTTCCGTCGCTGTATGCCTCGATGGCGCGCAGCGCGCAGTCCGGGCTGTCCGTTTGGGCCTGCACGTCGATTTCCCGCACCAGGCCATAGTCCTCCACGCCTCTGGCAATTGGGACGGTCTTGTCGCTGGCTTCCCTGAAAATATTTCCCAGGAAGGGAATTTGGGCAGCCAGGGCGGGGTTCGTAAATCCCAGGATCAGAAAAGCCCCCACAAAGGCCATCACGCCGCCCAAAGTGGCACCCGCCCGTCTGACCGTGCGGCGGCGGTGGAGCTTATGGACTTCCCGCAGGCTGCCGTCCACCACGTCCCCCAGCCTGTCGGGAATGCGGATCTCAATATCGTTCAGGTTCTGCTGGAGCATATCGGTTCCTCCTTTAAGTCTTTTCTAAGCAGCTTTACAGCCCGGCTGAGATTGGACGACACGGTGCCCTCCGGCATGCCGGTGACATGGGCGATCTCCCGGATCGTCAGGCCGTCGAAATATTTCAGCTTGATCACGTCCTGATAGTTTTCCGGCAGGCGCTCCAAGGCGGCGTACAGGTCCATTCTGTCCTCAATACCCACTGTTTCCCCGGAAAAGGGCAGATCCGCTTCCTCCAAGGGGCTGTCGGGCCGGCGTTTCCGGCAAAGGTCTGTGGCGGCGTTGATGACAATGCGGGTAAGCCAGGTACGGAAATATTCCGGGTCCCGCAGGGTCTTCAAACTTTTATAGGCCTTCAGGATCGCCTCCTGCACCGCGTCCAGCGCGTCCTCCTCCTGCCGGGTGTAAAGGAACGCCATGCGGTACAGGTATTCCTGTTCCTGCCGCACCAGTTCTCCAAAGGCCTGGGGATTGCCCCGCATGGCCTTTTTCACCAGCGACAGGTCCTTTCTATGCTTCGCCACTTTTGATTCTCCTCTCTGTTTCTTCCATTCCTCCCGGGAGCCGTACATTTTTTAGACGCATCGGCAGGCCCGTTTCATGCAGAACCGTAAAAAAGAAAAAAGGCCGGAAGCAGACTGCTTTCGGCCCTTTGCCTTTTATGTCCGAGGATCGTCCTTTTTCTTTTTCCGCTGGGCGCCCTTAGTTTCCGGCAGCTGCCCCTGAGCCTTTTGCAGCTGCTGCACCTGGGCGATGGCCGCCATGGCAGCTTTGCGCAATTTGCGCGCCCGGCGCAGGGACAGAAGGAGAACCACCAGCAGCACCAGGATCACAAGGGCCGCCCCGGCAATGATCCACACGTAGGTGGGCACGGTGGCAAGCAGCTTTTCCGGCGTGATCTTCAGCTCGCTGTCGATAAATTCCAGGTCGGCAGAGGTCAGTTTAACGCCCTCCAGGATCTTGACGGGCTCGGTCACCAGGGCCTCTTCCGCCTCGGCGTCTTCGGCCAGGGCGTACCCCAGCTGGGCCGAAGCGTTATAGCCCACGCCCCAAAGCTCCCCGGAGGCAGTGAGGTACAGGGAATGCATACCACCACCGCTTGCTTCCACCACTCGCTGGCCGATCTGCTCCGGCTGTTTAGAGGAAGCGGTGCCTCCGCTGCCCAGCTGGCCGGCGTCTCCCCGGCCCCAGGCCCACAGGGTGCCGTCCCTCTTTATGACCAGGGTGTGATACAGCCCCAGGGAAACGCTGCGAACGTCCTCCAACACCTGAACGGGCGAATACAGGGAGGTATTCTGCTGCCCGTCGGCATCGGAGCTGTCTGTCTGCACGGTAGTCTGATTTTCGTATTTATTGGCTTCCTCTTCAACCTCGGAGTCGAAATCGCCGATCTGCCCGGCAGAGTTGTCTCCCCACATCCACAGGACGCCTTCCTCCGTCACTGCGGCGGAATAAATCTCCCCGGCGGAGATATCCACAATGCCGCTGTCGCACAGCCGCAGGGGAATTGCGCTGCCCGTGTCCACGGAAAAGCCCAGCTGGCCGTAGTCACCGCTGCCCCAGACCCACAGGCTGCCATCGGCACGCAGGGCCATGGAATGGGCCGTTCCCGCCGCAGCCTTCTGCACCCCGGTCATCACTTGGACCGGTTCGCTGTGGTTGACCATATCCCCCGTTCCCAGCTGGCCGGAGGAATTGTCCCCCCAGGCCCACAGAGTGCCGTCGGTCTTTATGGCCAGCGCGTGATAAGAGCCGCTGAACACGTAGGCTACGTCCTCCATGACCTTGGTGGGCTTCAGGATCTCAGTGAGGTTGCCCAGGCCCAGCTGGCCCCGGGAATTGTCTCCCCAGGCCCACAGGGTGCCCTTTTTGTCCACGGCGTAAGAGGAAGCTTCTCCCGCCGCCACGGTTTTGATCCCGGTCAGGATCTTGCCGGGCTCCGCCTGGTCGCTCGTCACCCCAACGCCCACTTCTCCGTTTTCATTATAACCCCAGGCCCACAGGTCCCCGTTTTCCAAAATCGCCAGATTGTGGGCAGCCCCCGCCGTAAAGGCGGGGCCCTCCCGGGACAGGTCGGGCTCTGCGGTAAGCTCCTCCGGCTCCAGAACCTTTTCCCCCGTAAAAAGCTGGGGCGTAAAAGCGTCCATGCCAGTGCCGTTGCCGAACTGGCCGTAATAGTTGCTGCCCCACACGTAAATGCCGTCCGAAGCCATGGCGTAGGTGTGGTCGCAGTGGGTGGAAATCTCCGTGGCATTCTGTAAAACCAGGGTGAGCTCCACCGAATCTATGCCGGTGGCGTCGCCCACCTGACCGTGGAAATTGTTGCCGCTGACGTAGACGCTTCCGTCCTCTCCCAAGACCGCCAGGTGAGTTTTGCCGGCCTGCACGTGGGCCACGCCCTCGGCCACCTTTACCGGCTTTTCTGAAGACTGGGTGCCGCCGGTAGCCAACTGGCCTTCCGTGTTCTTGCCCCAGGTGTACAGCTCCCCGTTTTCTGTGATCGCGGCGGAAAAGTCCTCCCCCAGCGCGACTTCTTTCACGCCGTCCATCAGCTTTACAGGGCTGCTCAGCGTGGTCTGCTCGCCGCTGTCCAGGCCCAGCTGGCCCTCTGAATTATCGCCCCAGACCCACAGGCTGCCGTCCTCCTGAATGGCAGCACTGTGAAAACAGCCCGCAGCGGCAAACCGGACGCCCTCCATAATTTGCACGGGTTCGTTGTGGGAAGCGGAATCCCCTGCCCCCAGCTGGCCGTAGGCGTTGTCGCCCCAGGCCCACAAGGTGCCGTCCTCCTTCAGCGCGAAGGAATGGGTGTAGTTCGTGTAGGCGCTTTTCACCCCGTCCATCAGCTTTACGGGCTCCAGGGAGCTGTCAACGTCCGCCAGCCCCAGCTGGTCCAGCCCGTTGTCTCCCCAGACCCACAGGCTGCCGTCCTCTTTCAGCGCCATGGAGTGGCTTTCTCCCGCGCAGGCCAGAGTCACACCGTCCATAATCTTGTAAGGCAGCAGGTAGGAATTTCTGTCCCCGGTGCCCAACTGGCTGAATTTATTGGTGCCCCAGGTCCACAGGGTGCCGTCCTCCTTCAGGCCCAGAGAATGATACCAGCCCGCGGAGATCTGCTTCCAGTCCCCTTCCGCCCGGGCGGGCAGGACGGGCAGGGAAAGCAGCACCAAGGCCGTCATCAGGAAAGAAATTAAACGCTTCAGTTTCACGATTTGCCCTCCGCATCATTGTTTTCGCATTTATTACCCTAAGTTTAGCGTATTCGCCCCGTAAATTCAATCCATTTCATCAAATTATCACCAAGTTTTCACAGAGCCCATCTTGAAAGTACCGTTGGTATAACTTATAATAAGAAGTAAGCATCTAGAAGTGCCAATGATCGGAGGTTGCGTTCAATGTCACCTATTCTGAAAAAATTTGCGGCGCTTGGCTGCGCCCTGCTTATGTTTACGGTTTCCGGCTCTGCCCTGGCTGAGGAAGCCGAGGCGCCGGAAATCTCCCCCCTGGCGGCAGGCTATCTGCATTCCGCCATTGTCAAGGAGGACGGCACCCTATGGGTCGCCGGCTCCAACTCTCACGGCCAGCTGGGCAACGGCAAGGCCGGCCCCCAGGAGGAAAGTTCCCCTGAACCGGCAGGCGAAAGCGCCCCGGCATCGGAAGTTTCCGGAGAGGCCGCTTCCGGAGAAGTAAGCTCTGAAGAGGAATCCTCCGGCGTTCTCAGCTCCACAGAATTTGTGGAGGTGATGCAGAATGCCCGGTCGGTCTACGCCGGTTATCTGAACACCTTTGCCATCAACGGCGATGGCGTTCTGTACGGCTGGGGCTGGAATGAGGGCGGCCAGCTGGGTCTGGGCGACACGGACAACAGGACGACCCCCTGCGAGATCCTGCCCGACGTGGTCTTCGCCGCGCCCGGACAATACCACACGGCGGCCGTCACCGGAGACGGCACTTTGTGGACCTGGGGCTGGAACGATTCCGGCCAGCTGGGCAACGGCACCACAGAAAGCATGTCCACCCCCAGGGAAGCCCTGACCGGCGTGCGCAGCGTATCCCTGGGCATTAAGCACACCATGGCCGTAAAAACCGACAACACGCTGTGGGCCGTGGGAGACAACAGCTACGGCCAGCTGGCGGACGGCACCACGGAATCCAGCCAAACCTTTCGGCAGGTGATGGACCAGGTGCAGAGCGTGTCCTGCTCCACCTTCGGCACGTTGATCCTGAAAACAGACGGCACCCTGTGGGCCTGCGGCTATAATTCCAACGGCCAGCTGGGCAACGGAACCTATGACAATATCCCCGAGCCCGTGCAGATTCTCAGCAATGTCCGTACCATGAACTGCGGCTATCTCTTTTCTGCTGCCATCACCAAAGACGACGCGCTGTATGCCTGGGGTGACAATTCCTATGGCCAGTACGGGCTGGAAAGCAGCTCCACCCCCATCGAGGTGGCCCAGGGGGTCACGGATGTTGCGATTTCCGCCAATGGCGGCCATATGCTGTACCTGCTGGAAGACGGCACTGTCCAGGCCATGGGCAACAACGAGATGGGCCAGCTGGGCAGCGGCTCTCTGGAAAATCTCAACGCCCCCGCCTCCGTCGCCGAAAGCGTGTCCCCCACACCCCGGACCGCGAAGGAGAACCATTGGCCTGAAATAATCCTGGCGGCCGTCCTTGTTCTGGCGGTGGCCGCCCTGTTCGCCTATCTGATCGTGCGCACCCTGCGGGGCGGCAAGCCCAAGAACAAACAGCCGAAAGAAAAGCGGGAAAAGGCGCCCAAAGAGGAAAAACCCAAAAGGTTTTCGGATCAGGAATTGATCCATCTGGTGGAAACCATGACCTCTAAAGACGGCCCGGAGCCGGACGTGGAAAACCTGCCGGACGAGATCACGAAAGAGGAGGAATGAGCGTGCGAATCCGCACCGCACAGGAGCAGGACGCGGAAGAGCTGCTGGCGATTTACGCACCCTATGTGGAACATACGGCTGTCACCTTTGAATATGAAGTGCCCCCGGTAACCGAATTTCGGGAAAGGATCCGCCGCACGCTGGAGCGGTATCCCTATCTGGTGGCGGCGGAGGAAAACGGCAAAATCCTGGGCTACGCCTACGCGGGACCCTTCCATCAGCGGGCCGCCTACAGCTGGGCTGCGGAGGCCACTGTCTATGTGGCGCAGGACAGGAAGCGGTCCGGCATAGGCCGCGGGCTGTACGAAGCGCTGGAAAAAATCCTGGCGGCCCAAAACATCGCAAATCTCAACGCCTGTATTGCCTATCCCCCCGGGGAAGATGAATTCCTGACAAGGGACAGCGTATGCTTCCACGAACGCATGGGCTATCAGATGGTGGGAAAATTCCACCGATGCGGCTATAAATTTAACCGGTGGTACGACATGGTTTGGATGGAAAAGCTGATTGGCCCCCACAACGAAAACCAGGCGCCGGTAATTCCCTTTCCTCAAATAAAAGAGCTTTTGAAGCTGTAAATAAAACGTGCCGGCTCCCCAGATGGGAAGCCGGCACGTTTTACTCTGAAAGGATTTCTACCAGCCTCCAGAGAAGCCTTTGA
>CAZBDS010000015.1:12304-15105 GCA_964490735.1 uncultured Acutalibacter sp.
GTTCGCCCACCCGGGAGGCAGTTTCCTGTACCTCCGCATGGGACAGGGGCTTATTTCCCATACCGGCAGCCAGGTTGGTGATACAGCTGATCCCGCAGACCTCCATGCCCAGGTGCCGGGCGGCAATGGCCTCGCAGGCGGTGCTCATACCCACGGCGTCCGCGCCCAGGGCCCGAAACATTCTGATCTCTGCCGGAGTCTCGTACTGGGGGCCGGTAGTTTGCAGATAGACGCCCTCTTTCAGGGAAATAGACAGCTCCTCCGCCGCCTGCCGGGCTTTTTCTCGCAGACGGGGGCTATACACCTGGGACATATCGGGGAACCGGGGACCGAAATCGTCCTCGTTGGGTCCCAGCAGCGGAGAGGGCACAAAGGAGGCGATATGGTCCGTCAGCAGCATCAGATCCCCCGCTTCCAGACCGGGGCCCATGCCTCCGGCGGCGTTGGTCAAAATCAGTCGCCTCGCGCCCAGGCCGTGGAGCACCCGGATCGGGAGCACCACGTCCTCCATGGAATAGCCCTCATAGAAATGGACCCGGCCCTGCAGAACCGCTACCGGCTCTTTGCCGATATTGCCAAACACAAAGCGCCCGGCATGGCCCGGCACCGTGGAGACGGGGAAATTTTTCAGCTCGCTGTAAGCTACCGTGTCCGCCTGCCGGAGAAGCCCGGCAAACCCGCCCAGGCCCGAGCCCAGCACCACCGCAGTGGCTGGGACCCTCTCCGTCCTGCTCCGGATCTCTCTGATACAGCGTTCTACCCGCTCTGACTGGACGCCCATGGCAGCGCTCCCCTTCCGATGGAGTTTTGATACTCCCATTTTACTCCGGCCGTGGGGAAAGGTCAACAGTCCTCAATCCTCAGCAGACGGTTATATTTAGCCACCCGCTCGGTGCGGCAGGGCGCCCCCGTCTTGATTTGCCCCGCGTTGACGGCCACGGCCAGATCGGCAATAAAGGTGTCCTCCGTTTCGCCGGAGCGGTGGGAGATGATGGTCTTGTAGCCGTTGCGCTTGGCAAGCTCGATGGCGTCCAGGGTCTCGGACAAGGTGCCGATCTGGTTGAGTTTGATGAGAATGGCGTTGGCGGCCCCCTCGTCAATCCCCTGCTGCAGGCGTTCCGGGTTGGTGACGAACAGGTCGTCCCCTACCAGCTGTACCCGGTGGCCCAGCCGCTCGGTCATTTCCGCCCAGCTTTCAAAGTCTTCCTCCCCCAGAGGATCTTCGATGGAAAAAATGGGATATTGCCTGACCAGGTTTTCCCAGTAAGAGATCAATTCCTCCGGGTTGAATTCCTTACCGCGCTTGGGCAGGCGGTAGTGGTCGTCTACGGCCCACTCGCTGCCCGCCGCGTCCAGGGCCAGCTTGACCTTGCCGGAATAACCCGCCTTTTCCACGGCGGTCAAGATCTCCTCGATGGCGTCCTCGTCGGAGGAAAGGTCGGGGGCAAAGCCTCCCTCGTCCCCCACTGCGGTGGACAGGCCCTTCCGCTTCAGCTGGTCCCCCAGGGTGTGGTAAATCTCAGAGCACCAGCGCAGGCCCTCCCGAAAGCTGGGAGCCTTCAGGGGCATGATCATAAACTCCTGGATATCCACGTTATTGCCTGCGTGGGCGCCGCCGTTCAGGATATTCATCATGGGCACCGGCAGCTCGTGGGCGGCGGCGCCGCCCAGAAAACGGTACAGGGGCATGCGGTAGTGGGCGGCCACAGCCCGGGCACAGGCCAGGGACACCGCCAAGGTGGCGTTTGCTCCCAGATGGGCCTTGTTGGGGGTACCGTCCAGCTTTTGCAGGACCTGGTCCATCTCCCGGACCGTCAAGCTGTGGACATTTTCCAGTGCCGGGGAAATGATCTCGTTGATGTTGCGCACGGCTTTCAAGACGCCCTTGCCGCCATACCGGCGGTCGTCCCCGTCACGAAGTTCAACGGCCTCAAACTTGCCGGTGGAAGCCCCGGAAGGCGCCGCCGCCGTGCCCAGCGTGCCGTCGGAAAGCTGCACCGTGGCGCTTACGGTGGGGTTTCCTCTGGAATCCAGAATCTCGCAGCCA
This sequence comes from uncultured Acutalibacter sp., assembly GCA_964490735.1. Taxonomy (GTDB): domain Bacteria; phylum Bacillota; class Clostridia; order Oscillospirales; family Acutalibacteraceae; genus Acutalibacter. The sequence continues at coordinate 14,352 of CAZBDS010000015.1, forward strand.
TAGACCTTTTGAATTTTTACCATACCGTCTCCTGCCTTTCAAATTTTTTCGGCGGTTTTAGTATTTGGCATTGCGGCAAAAAATAATCGGTGCTATACTGATTTTAATAAACTGCCGCCGGGCGGCGATGAAAAGGAGAGCTGTTCCATGGAATTTGAAAGAGTCAGTCCCGAAAGCGTAGGTATTCATTCCAGCGCTGTTCTCGACATGCTGGACGAGCTGTACCGCTATGGAATTGAAATGCACAGTTTTATGCTGCTGCGCCATGGCAAAGTCTGCGCCGAAGGCGCCTGGAAACCTTACCGGCCCGGCGTGCCCCATATCATGTTTTCCTTCAGCAAAAGCCTGACTTCCACGGCTATCGGCTTTGCCGAACAGGAAGGCATTCTTTCCCTGGACGAAAAGCTGGTGGACCTTTTCCCGGATAAGATCCCGGAAAACCCCAGCGACAATCTGAAAAAGGCCACGATCCGCCACCTGTTGATGATGGGCTGCGGCCACGAGACAGAAATTCCCTGGGGCGCTTCCGGCAATCCGGACTGGATCCGAGAATTCCTGCACCACCCCTTCGTGTACGAGCCCGGGACCCATTTCTTCTACAATACGGCGGGCACCAATATGCTTTCCGCCATTTTGACAAAGAAAACCGGCCAAACCCTCACGGAATTCCTGCGGCCCAGGCTCATCGAGCCCCTGGGCATGAGCGACATTCGCTGCCAAACCCTGCCCGACGGCACCGAAATGGGCGGAGCCG
>CAZBDS010000016.1:0-14880 GCA_964490735.1 uncultured Acutalibacter sp.
AAAATCACCCCGTCGCCGAAGGTTTTGTGGCGCACCGCGTCGCCGGCCCTGTAGGTGCCTGCCGGCGCCGGTTTTGTGGGGTAGGGCTTGTAGAGCTGCGCTGTAAAGTCCTTCCCCTTTTCATTATCATTTTTCCCGAAGGTGGGCATAACCGCGGAGGCACGGTAGCTCACTTCCCGGGAACGGCTGCGCTCCAACAGCTCCAGGGGGATCTCCTCCGCGAAGCGGGAAAGCTTGTTCCGGTTGGTGGTACCGAAGATCATGCGGGACTCGGCGTTGCTGATGTGCAGCTCCTGCCGGGCCCGGGTGATGGCCACATAGGCAAGCCTGCGTTCCTCCTCCACCTGGGTGGGATCGTACAGCACGGCGCTGCCGGGAAACACCCCTTCCTCCCAGCCGGGCAGGAACACCACCGGAAACTCCAAGCCCTTGGCGGAGTGAATGGTCATCATCACCGCGGAATCCGCGTCCTTGTCATAGTTGTCGATGTCCGTAAACAGGGAGACTTCCTCCAAAAATCCGGAAAGGCTGGCTTCTTCCCCGGCTTCCTCCTCGTACCGCCGCAGCATAGAGGAAAGCTCCTGCACGTTTTCCACCCGCTCCTCGGCTTTTTCCGGCTCGTCTATCCGGAGGAAGGCTTCGTAGCCCACCGCTTCCAGCAGACGGCCGTACAGCTCGCTGGGCAAAAGCTCCTCCTGCTCATAGGCTTGGGCCAGGCCCAGGATCATGGCCGAAAATTCCCGCAGCTTATTGGCGCTCCGGGAAATGGCCGGATAGTCCTCCGGGTGGGAGATCACCGAAAACATGCTCTCGCCCACCTGCTGGCCGATCTCCGAAGCGGTATCCACGGTTTTATCGCCGATGCCCCTCTTGGGGGTGTTGATGATCCTGCGCAGGCGGATCTCGTCCTCTTGGTTGTTGATCACACTGAGGTAAGAGATCATGTCCCGGACTTCCTTCCGGTCGAAGAAGCGGGTGCCGCCGATGATCCTGTGAGGCACCCCGTGCTTCGCAAACATTCTTTCAAAGCTGCCGGACTGGGAGTTCATGCGGTACAAAACGGCGTAGTCCGAAAATTTATGGCCCGCCGCCACGCCGTCCAGGATCGTCCTTGCCACCCGGTCCGCCTCGTCCATCTCGTCCTCCGCCGTGTGGAGCCGGATCTTTTCCCCAGCCCCGGCGGCGGTCCACAAGGTTTTGCCCTTACGCTCCCGGTTGTTGGCGATTACGGCGTTGGCAGCGTCCAGAATGTTCTGGGTGGAGCGGTAATTCTGTTCCAGCCGCACCACCTTGGCCCCGGGGAAATCCTCTTCAAAATTCATAATGTTCTCAATGGTGGCTCCCCGGAACTTGTAAATGCTCTGGTCGTCGTCGCCCACCACACACAGATTGCCCGACTTCTTCGCCAGCAGGTTTACAAATTCGTACTGGGCGTGGTTTGTATCCTGGTATTCGTCCACCATGATATACCGGAACTTGTCCTGATAGTATTCCAGCACGTCCGGGCACTTTTGGAACAGCAGCACCGTATTGACGATGAGGTCGTCGAAATCCATGGCGTCCGCGTCGGCCAGCCGGCGCTGGTAGGCCTTATAGGCCCTGGCGATCAGCTTTAACCGGAAATCCTCCCCCGCGTTCTGCTCGTACTCGCCGGGGAGCACCAGCTCGTCCTTGGCCCGGGAGATCTCCCCCAGCACCGCCTTGGGCGAAAGGGCTTTTTCCGAGATCTCCAGATCGGACATGACATTTTTCATCAGCCGCCTGCTGTCGTCGGTATCGTAAATGGTAAAATGGGAGGAATACCCCAGCCTGTCCCCGTCCCGCCGGAGGATCCTGGCGCAGCTGGAATGAAAGGTGGAGGCCCAGATGTCGTCCCCCTGGGGGCCCAGCATGGCGCAGAGCCGGTCCTTCAGCTCCCCCGCCGCCTTGTTGGTAAAGGTGATGGCCATCACCCGCCAGGGCTGGCAGGCGGACACAGACAGCTTCTCCCGCACTTCACCGGGCAGCTCCGCTCCGAAGTTTACATAACTTTCGCAGGCAGCCCAGTCTTCTTCGTTCAGGCCCGGCTGCAAAAAGTCGCTTTGATAGGCCTTGCCGTAGCGGATTAGGCTGGCAATGCGGTTGACCAGCACGGTGGTCTTGCCGCTGCCTGCACCAGCCAGAACCAAAACCGGGCCCTCGGAGGTAAACACCGCCTGGCGCTGCCGGTCGTTCATTCTGGCAAAATCCTTTTCCATCACCTTTTGTCTTAGTGTGCACAGTTCCTCTTTGGAAAAACCCATCGATATACTCCTTTTTCCCACGTTTATGGAAATCCACCAGGACAGTATACCACACCTGTGGCGTTCCTCGCGGACCTTCCTCGCTGAAAATTAAAAACGCAGCGCCCGATCACTGCTTTTGCAGTTATTATATCATATTCTTTCCTCCGCCGCAAACCCTTCTCCCATTTCTTGCATTCTATTCCGGGATCGTCTATAATGGAAAAAACTCTGGCGCCCTGCCCGAAGGAATTTTCTGGAAAGAGAGGGTCACTATGCTCGATTTTATTCGCTCTGCGGCCCATGTCCGGCCCAGCCAGAACCAGCTGGACTGGTTTGACCTGGAGCTGTACGGCTTTGTCCATTTCGGCGTCAACACCTTTACAAACCGGGAATGGGGCGACGGCTCCGAGTCCCCCTCCCTGTTTGATCCCAAACACCTGGACTGCGACCAATGGGTAGCTGCGGCAAAATCCGCCGGAATGAAAGGGCTGGTGCTCACCGCCAAGCATCACGATGGCTTCTGCCTCTGGCCCTCGAAATATACCGAACACAGCGTAAAGAACAGCCCCTTTTCCGGCGATGTGGTCAAACTGGCAGCCGACGCCTGCCGCCAGGGCGGCCTGAAGTTCGGCTTTTACCTTTCCCCCTGGGACAGGAATTCCCCCTATTACGGCACACCAGAGTACAACGACTATTTCTGCAACCAGCTCACTGAGCTGCTCACCGGCTACGGCGAGATCTTCTATGTCTGGTTCGACAACGCCTGTGTGCCCGGAAAAAACGGTAAGCGCCAGGTCTACGATTTTCCCCGGTATTTTGAGCTGATCCGGAAATATCAGCCCCGGGCCGTCATCTTTAACGACTTTGGCCCCGACGTTCGCTGGTGCGGCAATGAGGCCGGTACTGCCCGGCATGCCGAGTGGTCTGTAGTGCCCACCGAGCTCTGCCACTTTGCCCGGGCCCAGACAGACCCCGGCCCCCTGGCGGAGGAGGCAGGCTGTGTCCCCCTTTACAATTCCGACCAGGAGCTGGGTTCGCTACCCAGTATCCTCTATTCCAAAGGCCTGGCCTTCGTCCCCTCGGAGATCGACATGTCCATTCGGCCCGGCTGGTTCTGGCACCCCGAGGAGGAACCTCATTCCCTGCAGCGCCTGTTCGACACCTATCTGCGCAGCGTGGGCGCCAACGCCGCCTTCCACCTGAACCTTCCCCCCAACACCGACGGCCTCATCGACCAGCGGGACGTCAGACGACTGCGGGAGCTGGGCCAGCTGATCCAATCCGAGCTGGGCAGCCCCATTCCCGCCAAGGCCCAGCTGCTCCCCGGCTGTCCTCCCACCCGGCCCACCTACCGGGTCACCTTTGACCGGCCCGGTCTGAAATACGTGGTCCTCAGCGAGGACATCGCCCAGGGCCAGCGGGTGGAAAGCTTCCGCATCACCGTCACCACCGAGGACGGCATGGAGTTCCCCCTGTACCAGGGCACTACCATCGGCCACAAAAAGATCTGCCAGCTGCAGGACCCCTTTGCCGAGCAGAACCCCCTTCTCGGCCGCACCTATACGGCAAAGTCCTTCGACCTTACCGTGACCGCCGCCCGAGACGAGGTGCTGCTAAAAGAGATCCAGCTTTTCTAAACTCTTTTCCCGGAAAAGCTCCCGCTGAAAAGCGGAGCAGGGAGTAAGTTGAAATCTTTATAGCAAGGAGCAGGGCAGGAAGCAAGGAAAGCTTCCTGCCCTGTCTTTTTATAAATAAGCAATGGAAAAATTTGTATTGCGCGCTTTCGCAAAATCAGCCTCCTGCAAGCTGTAATCCCACTCCGCCGCTGTGGAGGGATTCCTTGATCTTTTGTGGCTTTACATGGATTTTACATTTTTCCGATAACCGATTTGATATTGGGCCGGTATGATGTGGGCAGAGTCCGAAAACATCAAGAAACGCAAAGGAGAAATGCAAAATGAAATTTGGGAAAAGGATTTTGGCTCTCGGTCTTATGGGGGTACTCGCCCTCTCTGCGCTGACAGGCTGTGGAAGCACCGGCGGCACGGTATCTACAGATGGTTCCACTTCTATGGAAAAGGTGATTGGAGCGCTGAAGGAAACATTTGAAAACGAAAACAAGTCCATCTCCGTCACATACAATCCCACCGGATCCGGCGCGGGGATCACTGCGGTGGCAGAGGGACGCTGCGACATCGGCCTCTCCAGCCGTGACCTGAAGGACGAAGAGATCTCGCAGGGGCTTAAGGGCACCGTGTTGGCTTACGACGGCATCGCCATCATCGTAAACCCGGAAAATCCCGTCGCCGATCTGGATATGGAGACCATTGGCAAGATTTTCACCGGTGAAATCGCGAACTGGAGCGATGTGGGCGGCGCTGACGGTGAGATCGTTCTCATCGGCAGGGAAGCCGGCAGCGGCACCCGAGACGGTTTTGAATCCATCACCGGCACAAAAGACAGCTGCAAATACCGCCAGGAGCTGACCTCCACCGGCGATGTGATCACCACTGTGGCGGGCAATCCGGCAGCTGTTGGATACGCCTCGCTCTCCTCTTTGAAGGACAGCGTGAAAGCCCTTACCGTAGGCGGCGTTGCCCCCAGCGACGAGACCATTAAGGACGGCAGTTATCCGGTGCAGCGCAATTTTGTGCTGGTGACAAAAGAGGGCGAAAATCTCAGCCCTTCCGCACAGGAATTCTTTGACTACATCACTTCCGAAAAAGCGGCGGAGGTCATCAAAAACGCGGGCGCAGTGCCTGTGAAGTGATAAATCCATGAAGAACAGAAAAGCAACTTTTGAAAAACTTGTGTACGGAGCTTTCCTGCTGCTGGGACTTGTAACGGTGGGCTGTGTGCTGCTCATTACCGTTTATCTGGTGCTGGCCGGACTGCCGGCAATCCGTGAAATCGGGCTTTGGCAGTTCCTGTTTGGAAAAGTGTGGGCTTCCACTGCGGCAGAGCCGTCCTACGGAATTCTGCCCTTTATTCTCACCAGCGTCTACGGCACAGCCGGAGCGATCCTGCTCGGCGTGCCTGTGGGATTCCTGACGGCGGTATACCTTGCGAAACTGGCGCCAAAACGGGTGAAGTCGGCGGTGGGTACGGCAGTCAGCCTGCTGGCGGGCATTCCGTCGGTGGTATACGGACTTGTGGGCATGATCGTACTGGTTCCGGCCGTAAGGGAGCTCTTTCACCTGCCCGATGGGGCAAGCCTTTTTACCGCCATCATCGTATTGGCAGTTATGATTCTGCCCTCTATCGTAAAGGTGTCGGTCACGGCACTGGAAGCCGTGCCGAAGGAATATGAAGACGCATCTCTCGCCCTGGGGGCAGCGCCGGTGGAGACCTATTTCAGAGTGTCTGTTTCGGCGGCAAAAAGCGGCATTGCCGCCGCCGTAGTGTTGGGCGTGGGCAGAGCTATCGGCGAAGCCATGGCCGTAATGATGGTGTGCGGAAACGTGGCGAATATGCCCTCGCTGTTCGGCAGTGTGCGATTCCTTACAACGGCTGTGGCAACCGAAATGTCCTATTCCTCCGGGCTGCAAAGGCAGGCGCTGTTTTCCATTGCCCTGGTGCTGTTCCTTTTTATCATGCTCATCAATGCTTGTCTGAATTTCTTTTTGAAGAGGGATAAGGAGGGCGCAAAATGAGCGGGAAGCGCAGAGCCTTTATTTTTGTGATGAAGCTGTTCATGTGGCTTTCGGCGGGGCTGACCGGCGCATTGGCGCTCTTCCTGATCGGATTCATTTTTGTGAAGGGGCTTCCCAACATCACATGGGAAATGCTGACCGAAAGCCCCAGCTATCTGCAAAACAGGATCGGTATTCTGCCGGATATTGTAAACACGATCTATCTTGTGCTGGCAACCCTGGCCATCGTTCTGCCGCTGGGCGTGGGAGCGGCGGTCTATCTGACTGAATACGCTAAGAACCGGCGTGTTGTCAGTATGATCGAATATGCCGCCGAGACTCTTTCCGGTATTCCGTCCATCATATACGGTCTTGTGGGAATGCTGGCGTTTGCCAATCATTTTGGCAAATGTCTGCTGGCGGGTGCGCTGACGCTGGTCATCATGAACCTGCCCACCGTGATGCGCACGACCCAGGAAAGCCTGAAAACAGTGCCTGCAAGCTTTCGCGAGGGGGCGTTTGGCCTGGGCGCCGGAAAGTGGCGGGTGATCCGCACCGTGGTGCTCCCCGGCTGTGTGGACGGCGTTGTCACCGGCTGTATCCTAACGGTAGGCAGAATTCTGGGGGAATCGGCGGCACTGCTGTTTACGGCGGGCTTTGCCCACACCATTGGCGGCGTTGTGAGCACCCTTTTCAGCTCCGGATGCAGCCTTACAGTGGCGCTTTATGTCTACGCCAAGGAGCAGGGAGAGTTTGAGGCGGCCTTTGCCATTGCCGCGGTTCTGATGGTGTTGACGCTGCTCATCAACCTTGCGGCGGCACTGATAAACAGATATTTTCAAAGGAGGCGGGCAGCGTGAGCGCAGTGATTACGGTGAAAGATCTATGCCTGTGGTACGGCAAGACCCAGGCGCTGAAGCATGTTACTATGGAAGTCCCGGAAAAGAGCATTACCGCTTTAATAGGCCCCTCCGGCTGCGGAAAATCCACCTTTCTCAAAACGCTAAACCGCATGAACGACCTGATTCCTGAAGTGAGGATCACCGGCGAGGTGCTGTACCGAGAGCATAGCATTTTTGAAAAATCGGTAGATGTAAGCGAACTTCGAAAGAACATTGGCATGGTTTTTCAAAAGCCCAACCCCTTCCCCATGAGCGTTTATGACAATATCGCCTATGGCCCCCGCACCCACGGCGTTCGCTCCAGGGCAGCCCTCGATGAAATTGTGGAGCGTTCACTGAGAGGGGCAGCCATTTGGGATGAGGTAAAGGACAGGCTGAAAAAATCCGCCCTTGGCCTGTCCGGCGGACAGCAGCAGCGCCTTTGCATTGCCCGGGCCCTTGCCGTAGAGCCGGAAGTGCTGCTTATGGACGAACCTACCAGCGCCCTGGACCCCATCTCCACCGGAAAGATCGAAGAGCTTGCTTTGGAGCTGAAAAAGGCCTATACTATTGTCATTGTAACCCACAATATGCAGCAGGCCGTCCGGATCTCTGACAAAACGGCGTTTTTCCTGTTGGGTGAACTGGTGGAAACAGGCGAAACAGAGCAGTTGTTTTCCATGCCGCGGGACAAACGCACGGAGGATTATATCACAGGGAGGTTTGGATAATGCGGTCGAAATTTGACGAACAGCTGGAACTGCTGAACAGGGAAATGATCACAATGGGCGCGCTGTGTGAAAACGCCATCGCCGCCTCTGCAAAGGCCGTAACCGGGGGCGACCCCTCGCTGACCGATCCCGTCTTCTCGTTTGCGGAACAGATCGACGAAAAAGAGCGGGAGCTTGAAACCCTGTGCCTGAAGCTGCTGTTGCAGCAGCAGCCGGTGGCCAAAGATCTGCGGACCATTTCCTCCGCTTTGAAAATGGTGACCGACATGGAGCGCATCGGCCATCAGTCCGCGGATATTGCCGAGATTGTCAAAATGGCAAATCTAACAGTGCCCGGAGGCGCAAAGGAAGTGCACGACATGGCGGTTGCCGTCATCAGAATGGTGGCCGAAAGCATTGATGCCTTCGTAAAAAAGGACGTTGCCATGGCAGAGGCGGTGATCGCTTACGACGATGTGGTGGACGGCTGCTTTGACCGCATTAAGAAGCTGCTGATCGAGCGGTTCAGCCAGCCGGAGGCGGACGGGGAGCAGGCAATTGATCTTTTGATGATTTCAAAATACTTTGAGCGCATTGGAGATCACGCGGTAAATATCGCAAAGTGGGTCATCTTTTCTATTACCGGCAGAAAAGGGGAATGAGCGTATGTGGCTGGTTATGGCGGTTCTCTCCGCAGTATTTGCAGGCCTGACGGCGATCCTTGCAAAGTGCGGCATTAAAAGGACGGATTCCGACGTAGCCACAGCGCTGCGTACCGTTGTAGTGCTGCTGTTTTCATGGGGCATGGTATTTGTCGTCGGCTCGGCGGGAACCATTACAAACATCAGCGCAAATTCTCTCGTGTTTCTGATCTTGTCCGGCCTTGCCACCGGCGCTTCCTGGATCTGTTACTTTAAGGCGCTGTCTATGGGAGATGTGAACAAGGTCGTTTCCATCGACAAATCCAGCATGATCCTGTCGGTGCTGCTGGCGATCCTCCTTTTCGGCGAGACCCAGCATCTGGCGGTCAAGCTGATCGGCACTGCACTTTTGGCCGCAGGCATTTTCCTCATGATCGAGCGCAAGAGCTCCCAGGGTGTAAAAATACGCAAAAGCTGGATGCTTTACGCGGTGCTGTCCGCCGTATTCGCCGCGCTGACCTCTATTTTGGCAAAGATCGGGATCAGCGGCGTGGAGTCCAATCTTGGAACCGCGATCCGCACCGGCGTGGTGCTGATTATGGCGTGGGGAATCGTATTGATAAAGGGCAAGCAGAGCCAAGTGAAAACCATCGACAAAAAGGAGCTGGTGTTTATCGGCCTGTCCGGCCTTGCCACCGGCGCGTCCTGGCTGTGCTACTATTACGCGATCCAGAACGGGATCGTCAGTGTGGTTGTCCCGATTGACAAGCTGAGCATTCTGGTAACCGTGAGCTTTTCCTATCTTGTGTTCAAAGAGAAGCTGAGCCGAAAGGCTTTCTGCGGCCTGCTTCTGATGATCGTTGGGACGTTTATCATGGCGGTCTGGGCATGAATTGTGAGGAGGCAGTATGATTTTTTGTGTAGAAGACGACAACAGCATTCGTGATTTGATGATCTATGCCCTGGACGCCGCCGGCTTTGAGGCCGTGGGCTTCGGAGACAGCGCAGCGTTCTGGGAAGCCATGAAACAGGGACGGCCGGAGCTCGTCCTTTTGGACATCATGCTGCCCGGCGAGGACGGAATTTCCATTCTCAAAAACCTGCGCTCGCAAATTGTTACAAAGGATATTCCCGTTATTATGGCCACAGCCAAAGGCGCAGAATATGACAAAGTAGCCGGTCTTGATTCCGGCGCGGACGACTATCTTGTGAAGCCCTTCGGCATGATGGAAATGGTGTCGAGAGTCAAGGCGGTTTTGCGCCGCGCCGCCCCGAAGAAAAAAGGGGAAGCTCTGCGCATCGACGGGCTGGAGCTTGACCCCCAAGCATGCATTGTTCAAATTGACGGAGAGCGTATTGAACTTACACTAAAAGAATTTAAGCTGCTGCTCACCTTTATGGAGAACACCGGCAGGGTGTTTACCCGCGATCAGCTGCTGGAAACCGTGTGGGGAATGGATTACACCGGCGAAACCCGAACGGTAGACGTCCACATTGGCACCCTGCGCACCAAGCTGGGCAGGTACGGCAGTCTGATCTCGACAGTGCGGGGAATCGGCTATCGCATGGAGGGTCGGTTATGACAAAACGGATTTTTCGTTCCATCTGCCTTGTGGCCATTGCGGTTTTCCTCTCTTCCGTGGCTCTGATCATGGGCGTGCTGTACAGCTACTTTTCTGCGGTCCGGCAAGGGCAGCTTAAAATGCAGCTGGAGCTTGCCGCCCAAGGTGTGACCAATGAAAAAGCCGCCTATTTCCAGAATTTGAAGGTGCAGGATTACCGGATCACATGGATCAGCAGCGATGGAACGGTACTGTACGACAGCGACGCGCACAGCGGGGATATGGAGAACCATTTGGCGCGCGAGGAGATTCAAGAAGCGCTTGCCACGGGCTATGGGGAAAGCAAAAGGTACTCTGCCACACTGATGGATCAATATCTCTACGCGGCCAAAAGCCTGAAGGACGGGACGGTTCTGCGCCTGTCCATAGCTCAAAGCTCTATTCTAACGCTGGTGTTCGGTATGGCACAGCCCATCTGCGTTGTATTTCTCATTGCGGTGGTGCTCTCCGTCGTGCTTGCGATCCGCCTTTCCAAAAGCATTGTGCGTCCGCTTAACGAGATGGACCTGGACCACCCCCTGTCAAACGGCGGATACGACGAGCTTGCGCCCTTCCTTCGCCGGATTGACAGCCAGCAGAAACAACTGTGGAAACAAAAGACACGATTGGAACAGAAGCAGGCCGAGTTAGACACAATTATCAACAGTATGAGCGAGGGAATGATCCTGTTAAACGAACGGGGAAAAATAGTCAGTATCAACCCTGCCGCCATGCGCCTGCTGGGAGCCGCCCAGAACCCCGTGGGCAAGGAGATGCTGACCGTCAGCAGAAACCTGGATCTGCACGACGGTTTGACCCGGGCCCTGCAGGGTAAGAACGAAGTGCAGACGGTGGCCCTTGAAACAGGGCGCTATCAAATCAGCGCCAGCCCTATTTTATCCGAGGGCAGAGCAGTTGGCGCAGCCCTCTGCTTTTTCGACGTGACCGAAAAGGAAAAGGCGGAGCAAATACGCCGCGAGTTTACCGCCAACGTGTCTCACGAATTGAAAACGCCCCTGCAGTCCATTTCGGGCTATGCCGAGCTGCTGCAGAACAACCTGGTGAAAAGCGAGGATATCGTCCCCTTTGCCGGAAAAATCTACGCGGAAGCACGGCGCATGACAAATCTGGTGGAGGATATCCTGAATCTTTCCCATTTGGACGAGGGCGCAGCAGACATGGAGTGGACAGAGGTCGATCTGTATGAGCTCGCGGTGAAAGCTGCCGCCGGCTTGGAGGCCGAATCGAAAGCGGCAGGCGTGAAGGTGTTCCTGCACGGCGAGCGCTGCACCCTGTACGGTGTTCTGCAGCTTCTCTACAGCATCATCTACAATCTTTGCGACAACGCCATCAAATACAACAGAAATGGCGGTGAGGTAACTATCCGCGTCGAAAAGCAGGGCGCCGACGCCCTGTTGACCGTATCTGATACGGGGATTGGTATTCCCACGCAGGATCAGGAGCGGATTTTTGAGCGGTTTTACCGTGTGGATAAGAGCCGTTCCAAGGAGGTTGGCGGAACGGGGCTGGGGCTCTCTATTGTCAAGCACGCCGTGCTGGTCCATCACGGGACGATTGAGGTGGACAGCGTAATGGACAAGGGAACAACCATAGCTGTCCGCCTGCCGATACAGCAAGACGCCGACACCTGAGCATCGTATTGACCCAAAACCGTCCTGCCGGGACAAGCAATAATTTTTCAAATCTTGCCATAAAAAAGGGATACGGAGTAACTCATACTGGGTTGCTCCGTATCCCTTTTTTATTACTCTTTATGCGTCCGGTTCTTTGGAGAAGGGCGCTGCTTTAGGGATTCAGCTGCCGCCGTGTTCCAGGGCAATGATCCCTGTACGGGCCACTTCTTTGATGCCGAAGGGCCGCAGCAGCTCAAACAGCGTATCGCATTTTTCCTGCTCGCCGGTAAACCGCAGGGTGACGGAGCCCTTGGCCACGTCCGCCACCTCGGCCTTCATCAAAGCGGCGATCTGGTTGATCTCCCCAAAGCTCTGGGTATCGCAGCCAATGCGGATCAGCATCAGCTCGGCCTGGACCGAATCGGCGGCCAGCGACCGCACCTTGATCACCGGAATGATCTTGTTCAGCTGCTTTTCCATCTGCTCCAGGGTGTAGTCGTCCCCCTCGCCCACAATGGTCATACGGGAGACCGACCGATCCTCCGTAGGTCCCACGGACAGGCTGTCGATGTTGTAACCCCGCCGGGAAAACAACGAGACCACCCGGCTCAGCACGCCAGGCCGGTTTTCCACAAGAACAGACATTGTATATTTCATGGCGGTCACCCTTCCTCACAATTTCACCGTGTTCTTTACACGGACGGCGTATCCGGGTCTACCCGGCACACCAGCACGTAGGGCGCCGGGCTCGCCAGCATTTCCCGGGCCAGCTCCTCCGCCTGCTCGTTGCTTTCCGCCAGGGCGGCGGGAATGCCGTAGGCCCTGCACAGCGCCACAAAATCCGGATTGCCGTCCATGTGGGTGGCAATATGCCTGCCGCCGTACTGCAGATTCTGGAATTCCCGGACCATGCCCAGCCGCCGGTTGTCCATCACCACGATCTTTAGGGGGGCGTTTACCGCTTTCACGGTGGCCAGCTCGCACAGGCTCATCTGAAACGCGCCGTCGCCGCACACCGCGACCACCTGCCGCCGGGGCTTTGCCAGCTTTGCCCCCAGGGCCGCCGGCAGGGCGTAGCCCATGGTGCCCAGGCCTCCGCTGGTCAAAAAGCGCCCTTCCCGCTGGGTGATGTTGATGGCGGCCCAGATCTGGCACTGGCCGGGATCCGCCGCTAAAATGGCGTCGGCGTCCGTCAGCCGGGACAGAGTACGCAGAAAAGAACGGGGCTCTACCGCGTCCTGCCGGTCCTCGCCTCTGGGCACAAACTGATTTTTATACAGCAGCACCTGCCGCCGCCAGCCGGCGCAGTCCACGGCCTCCACTTGGCGGGTCAGCTCTGCCAGCACCTGCTTGATGTCCCCTACGATGGGAATGTCCACCCGCAGGTTTTTGCCGATCTCCGCCGGATCAATATCGATGTGGATCACTTTGGCCTGCTCGGCGATCTGATTGGGCAGGGCAATGGCCCGATCCCCCACCCGGGCGCCGCAGAACAGCACCAGGTCCGCCTCCATCATGGCCCGGTTGGCGTAGCTTCGGCCGTATTTGCCGATCATGCCCAGATAGGCGGGACCCTCTTCACCGGGAGCCGCTGTATTGGACATGGCTCCCAACCCCATCATGGTAGACACCACCGGAATGCCGGTCTTGGCCGCGAAGGCGTTCATTTCCTCCCGGGCCCCTGCCAGCACCACCCCGCCGCCGCAGCAGATCAGCGGCCGCCCGGATTCGGCGATAGCGCTTGCCGCCTTTTTGATCTGCACCGGGTGCCCGGCGGTTTTAGGCTTGTAGCCCACGATCTCCGCTTTCTCAGGATAGGCAAAGCGCTCCATCGTTTCCTCCTGCACGTCCTGGGGCACGTCGATCAGCACCGGGCCGGGCCTGCCGGTGGCGGCGAGGTGAAAGGCCTCTTTAAACACCCGGGGCAGCTCCGCGGCGGATTTCACCAGGTAGCTGTGCTTGGTAAAGGATTCACAGGCTCCGGTGATGTCCGTCTCCTGGAACACGTCCCGGCCCAGCTGCTCCAAGCTCACCTGGCCGGTAATGGCGATGATGGGCACGGAATCCATATAGGCCGTGGCGATGCCGGTGATCAGGTTGGCGGCACCGGGGCCGGAAGTGGCAATGCACACCCCGGGCCTGCCGGAAGCCCGGGCAAAGCCCGAGGCCATATGGGCGGCGTTCTGTTCGGAACGCACCAGCACATGGCGGATTGAAGAGCCGTACAGCGCGTCATAAAAGGGACAGATGGCAGCCCCCGGATAGCCGAATACCGTATCAACCGTTTCAGCCTCCAGGCATTTCACCATGATCTGCGCGCCGCTTATCATATTGCTTCACTCTTTTCAGAAGGTTTTTTCAATTTCTTTTGGCCCATCAAGTACTTCATGCTGATTTGATAGCCGCTTCTGCCGTACATGGGCACGATGTCGGTATAGGTGTACCCCAGAAAGGCTTTCTCCAGTCCCAGGGATTGTAAATATCCGGTGCCCAGCCGCACCATGTTAGTGGCGATCCCCCGGCCCTGATAGTCCGGACGGGTGGCGGTGCAGCCCACGCTGCCCACACCTTTCCGTTCCATTTCGGCAGCCACCTGCAGCGCGCCGCAAATGACGCCGCCGCACTGAGCCAGCAGGACACGCTCCGGCCCCGCGCCGCCGTAGAGCTCTTTCCGCCGGTAATATTGGGCAAACTCCGGACAGGCCGCCTCCACGCACTGGGCGGTTTCCTCCAGGTCCTCGGACCGGGCCCACCGGTAGAGAACGCCGTTTATCTCGTCTCCCACCCGATGGCCGTCGGAGCGAAAATCCTTTAAGAGCAGGCTCATGTCCACACACTCGCAGCTGCCCCAGCCGTGAACGTAACCCCGTTTTGTGAAAAAGGACTCGTTGTCTTCCAGCAGCGGGATCCCCGGCGTGAGGTAGTCCGGCCCATCGCAGAATTTCAGCTCCTCAAAGCCCCGGGCCTCCGCCTGCTTTTCGCACTGGGCCAGCAGCGACGAGCCCAGCCCCCGCCGCCGGTACTCTGGCAGCACGCACAGCAGCAGCACGGTATTTTCAAAAAGCAATGCCGCGCCTGCGGTTTTTCCGTCCGCTTCCCGGGTAAAAAGGGTGCAGCCCGGCAGGGCGAGGACCTTCCGCACGGTCTGCTCCGCCCGGACGTTCCAGGGGAAGCACCGTTCGTAAAGCTCCCATAAAATTTCCCGATCCATCTCAAACGTCCCCCTCTAAGAGCCGATCTCCAGGCTGGCGCAGGCGTTCAGATCCATGCCCGCCGTGTGCCCGGCCAAGAATTCATAATAGCCCTGGGAGGCGATCATGGCGGCATTGTCCCCACAGAGGGAAAGGTCCGGCATGTAAAGCTTTTTCCCCAGCCGTTCGCACAGGGCGGAAAGCTCCCGGCGCAGCAGCCTGTTGGCCGAGACGCCTCCGGCGATCACCAGTTTCTCGGCTCCCGTTTCCCGAAGGGCCTGCTCCGCGTTGGCTGTCAGACAACGCACCACCGCTTTCCGGTAGGA
>CAZBDS010000017.1:0-14627 GCA_964490735.1 uncultured Acutalibacter sp.
TGATGCTCTTTGACGAGCCCACCTCCGCCCTGGACCCCGAGATGGTGGGCGAGGTGCTGGAGGTCATCAAGGGCCTGGTGGACACCGGCATGACCTGCGTCATTGTCACCCACGAGATGAACTTCGCGCGGGAGGTCTCCGACCGGGTGCTCTTTATGGCCGACGGCAATATCTTAGAGGAAAACACCCCCGACCAGCTGTTCCAAAACCCCACCCATCCCCGCCTGCAGGACTTTCTCCGCAAGGTCCTGTAAGCTGCCCTTTTGAAGGAGGATCGCTATGAACAAGCAAAAGCTGTACGACAGCGTGGAAAAAAATAAAGAGCTTCTCACTTCTCTCAGCGACAAGATCTGGGAATTCGCCGAGCTCTCCATGCAGGAGTACCAGAGCGCCGAATACTACTGTAATCTGATGGAGCAGCAGGGCTTTACCGTCCAGCGGCAGCTCTGCGGCATTCCCACTGCTTTTTCCGGCAGCTACGGCTCCGGCAAGCCCGTCATCGGCATCCTGGGCGAGTTCGACGCCCTGGACGGCCTGTCCCAGCAGGCGGGCTGCGCCCAGCGCCAGCCCCGGACCGACACGGAAAACACCTGCGGCCACGGCTGCGGCCACAACATGCTGGGCGCGGGCTCTCTGGGCGCGGCTATCGCGGTGAAGGAAGCCATTGCCGCCGGAGAGCTTTCCGGCACGGTGGTCTTTTACGGCTGCCCCGGCGAGGAGGGCTGCGCGGGCAAGACCTTTATGGCCCGGGACGGCATGTTCCGGGATCTGGACGCCGCCCTGACCTGGCACCCCAGCGACACCAACGAGGTCACCACCGGCAGCAACGCCGCCAGCCTGCAGATCGAATACACCTTCCAGGGCCTGGCCGCCCACGCGGCGGGAGACCCCGAGCACGGCCGCTCCGCCTTGGACGCCGCCGAACTGATGAACGTGGGCGTCCAGTTTCTTCGGGAGCACATGGGCCGCAAGGAAAGCGTCCACTACGCCTTTTTGGACGTGGGGGGCGTGTCCCCCAACGTGGTGCAGCCCACCGCAAAAGTCCTCTATATGATCCGGGGCGAGACCGTCCGGAAGGCCAAGGCCCTGCGCCAGCGGGTGGACGACATCGCCCGGGGCGCGGCCCTGATGACCGGCACCGACGTCTCCTTCCGGCAGATCGACGGCACCGCTTCCACCGTGTCCAACGAGGTGCTGGAGCAGCTGCTCTACGAAAATCTGCAGCAGGCTCCCCTGCCGGAGTACACCCCGGAGGAATGGGCTCTGGCCGAAGCTGTCAAGTCCACCTATGTGGCTGACCGTCTTCCTGGCGACGCCACCGCCGACCACAAGGAGGTCAAGGCCGTGGTAATGGAAAAGTCAGAAAACGGCAAGCGGGCCCTCAACGATTTCGTCATTCCCTATGTGCCGGCCCACACCTACAGCCCCGGTTCCACCGATGTGGGGGACGTCAGCTGGCTGACTCCCACCGCCCAGTTCACCGGCGTCACCTGGTCCAGCGGCTCTCCCGGACATTCCTGGCAGAACGTGTCCCTGGGCCGCACCACCATCGGCGGTAAGGGCCTGCTGTTTGCCGCCAAGGTGCTGGCGGCCGCCTGCGCAGACCTGATGACCGATCCCGCGCTGCTGGAAAAGGCCAAGGCGGAATTCGCCCTTTCCGCCGCCGAGGGCTACGACTGCCCTATCGGCAAAGAAGTGATTCCCGGGCAATAATTTTCTCCGCCCCAGGCAAAACGCCTGGGGCGGAGTTTTTAGCACACCAATTTAACTGTCCTTTTACGGTGAGAAAAGGGGAAAATTGGGAGAATTCACAAAAATGAAATAGGTTGATGACAAATCCCGCGGCTCGGGTGTAAAATAGAAGTGAAATTTTTTGTCAAGTCTGCCGTTTCGCGTCCCGGGTCTGGGAAGGGGCGGCTCTCAAATAAGGAAGAGGGATGAGCATGGATCAAAAGTATTACGAGATCAACATTCTGGGCTGTATCAGAAAGCTCCCCATTGTCCGGGTGCTGGACAACCTGGACATCGCAAGCTTTGTGCTCCTGGGCGACGCGGAGCTGGTGATCAAGGCCGCGGCCGAGCTGGCCGCCCGGGCTCCCGAGGTGGATTACCTCATCACCGCCGAAGCCAAGGGGATCCCCCTGGTGCAGGAAATGGCCCGGATCCTGGATATGAAGCGGTACTTTGTGGCCCGCAAGAGCATCAAGCCCTATATGCAGGATCCCTTTGTCACCGAGGTCTATTCCATCACCACCCAGAAAAAGCAGATCCTCTGCCTGGACCGGGAGGAAAGCGAGATGATCCGCGGCAAGCGGCTTTTGATCGTGGACGACGTGATCAGCACCGGCGAATCCCTGAAGGCCATGGAGGCCCTGGTGGAAAAGGCCGGCGGCAAGGTGGCCGGCAAGGCGGCCATTCTGGCGGAGGGCGACGCGGCAAAGCGCAAGGATATCCTCTATCTGGAAGCGCTGCCCGTATTCCCTGTCACAAAATCCCGCTGAGCCGTCTGTTTTGAGGAGAGTGCACATTGAATTACACAGCGAACAACATCACCTATAAATATTCGCCCGATGGGAAAGAGGCCCTGAAGAACGTGAGCTTCACCATCGAAAGCGGCAAGGTCACCGCCATTGTGGGTCCCAGCGGCTGCGGCAAGTCCACCCTGGTGCAGATCTTCAGCGGCGTGATCCCCAAGCTCATCAGCAACGGCGTGCTGGAAGGCAGCTTCGACGTGCCGGAGGACGCCTTCGTCAGCGTGGTCAGCCAGAACCCCGAAAACCAGCTGTTCGGCTACGGTGTGGAGGACGCCATCGCTTTCGGCATGGAAAACCTGGGCCTGCCCCAGGAGGAAATTGCCGAGCGCATGGAGTACGTACTGGACCTGCTGAACCTTCAGTACCTGCGAAACCGCAGCGTGGCCAACCTGTCCGGCGGCCAGCGGCAGTCGGTGTGCATCGCTTCGGTTCTGGCCATGAACCCCGACGTGCTCATCATGGACGAGCCTGTCAGCTCCCTGGATCCCAACGGCAAGCAGATGGTCCAGGGCATTCTCGGCAAGCTTTCCGTCAACGGCAACACCACGCTGCTTGTGGACAACAACCTGGTCTGGTCCGCCGGCATCGTGGATCACGTTATCGGCCTGCTGGACGGGGAAGTGGTCTTCGACGGCAGCCGGGACGAGTTTTTCCGGGATTATGAGCTTCAGGAGCGCCTGGGCGTCATTCTTCCCCAAGAGGTGGAGATCTACCGGGAGCTGTCCCGGGAGCTTCCCGGTCTGGACGTATTTTACACCGTGGAAGAAGCCCAGCGCCAGCTATCCAAATATCTCGCCCCCGCTCCTTTTGACCGGCCCGCCCCGGAGGAGGGCCAGCCGTCTTCCGTGGTGACGGTGCACAACCTGAACAAGACCTTCGACGACGGCTTTCACGCCTTGATGGACGTGAACGCCAACATTCCCGAGGGCAGGGTGGTGGCTGTCATGGGGCAGAACGGCTCCGGCAAAACCACCTTTGTAAAGCACTTAAACGGCCTGTACAAGCCCACCTCCGGCGATGTCCGCTACCGGGGCGCTTCCATTTTGGGAAAGACCGTAGCCCAGATCTCCAAAAACATTATCCTAGTGTTCCAGCACCCGGAGCACATGCTCTTTGAGGAAACGGTGGAGAAGGAGATCACCTTCTGCGCCAGAATGCAGGGCGTGCCCTTCGAGGAAGAGAAGCTCACCCAGATTCTGGAGCGTTTTCATCTCAGCGAGGAGCGGGAGGACTTCCCCCTGAACCTCTCCATGGGCAAAAAGCATATTCTCACCATTCTTTCCGTACTGTTTTCCGCCGCCGACGTGATCATTCTGGACGAGCCCACCCTGGGCATGGACGGCTTCCTGGTCCGGGACCTGGAGCGGCTGATCGCCTCCCTGCGGGACGACGGCAAAACGGTCATCATGATCAGCCACGAGATCCCCCTGGTGTTCCGCACGGTGGACACAGCGGTCATTCTGGACAACGGCAAGAAGCTGTTCGAGGGCGGCAAGGAAGCTCTGGCCCGCCGGGACGACCTCTTCGAGCAGATCAACATTTCTCTGCCGCCGGTGGTGCGCCTGTCCAAATACTTCGGCTTCGACCATATCTGCTACAACGTGGAGGACTTTGTCCGCGCTGTGTTGAGCCGCCGGGAAGGGGGAGAATAAGCCATGGATTACTTACAGTATGTCAATGCCGATTCCATTCTGCACCGGCTGGATCCCCGGACGAAATTCGCCTTTTTCCTGGTGATGGCCGTTCTCACCAGTCTCATCAAGTCCGGCGTGGCTTTGGTGTTCCTGCTGGCGTTCTTCCTGACGATGTGGGGCGTCTGCCGCATCTTCAAGTACATTCTGGTGCTGCTGAAAAAGCTGAAGGTGCTGCTGATCTTCATTTTCCTGCTCTGGCTGGTGCTGGGCCTTTTCGAGCGCCCCCCGGTAGAGGGCGGCCCCATCTTTTACGAGACCGTCTTCCACATTGCCGGCCAGCAGATCAATTTCTGCTTTGACTGGTACGATTTCTACAAGGGCCTGGTGTATTCCCTGCGCATTTTCCTGATGATCTCCTCCTTTTACACGGTGCTTCTCACCACCAATTTCAGCGAGATCATTCTGGGCCTGCAGAAGTGGCGCGTGCCCTACGCCATTGCCTTCGGCATCGGCCTGGTGTTCCAGATCATTCCCATCATCATCACCGAGCTGCGGGCCATCATGGAGGCCCAGAGCTCCCGGGGCCTGGAGATCGAGGACTGCGGTACCGCCACCAAGATCAAGAATTACGTGACTTTTTCCCTGCCCCTGCTGTTCCGGGTCATCGGAAAGGGCCAGGCCATTTCTCTGGCCATGCACTACTATAAATTGAATTTCTCCGTCAAACGCGGCACCTACAAGGGGATCAAGGCCAGCCGGAACGACGCCCTTTTCGTGCTGGTAAACCTGCTGGCTGTGGCCGTTACGGTTGTTTTGCGGGTCTTCTTCTACATTCCGGTGTAAGCTGGGACAGAGTTTCTGTCCTCCATAAAATATTTAATCGCGGAGGGTAAAACAGCATGATTAAAAGATGGGAAAACCTCACAAGGGACGAGCTTGCGGCCCTCAATAAGGACCGCACCGTAGTGGCGCTGCCCACGTCCGCTACCGAGCAGCACGGCCCCCACCTGCCCGTGGGCACCGACGCCGTCATTCTTTCCACGCTGATCGACAAGATCATCGCCTGCGGAGACTTCCCCCAGGGCGACCTGATCTTCGCCCCCCAGCTCCCCATCGGCAAGAGCAACGAGCACATGGGCTTTGCGGGCACCATCACCTTTAGTGCCCAGACCTATTACGGGGTGCTCCACGACGTGGCAAAAAGCATTGCGGCAAGCGGCTTTAAAAAGCTGGTGCTCTTCAACAGCCACGGCGGCAATACCGACATGCTCAACCTCATCAGCCGGGATCTGCGCATCGACCTGGGATTGGACGTCTACGTCATCGACTGGTGGTTTACCGATTTTTGGCAGGACGGCTTAAAGGACCTGCAGCAGTCCGGCAAGTACGGCGTGTTCCACGCCTGCGAGCTGGAAACCTCCCTGATGCTGGAGGCCCGTCCCGAGACGGTCCACATGGAGCTTGCCGTGGACGAGGACCCCGCTGACTGCTTTAAAGGGGACAAGTATGTTACGGTGTTCGGCCCGGTCAACGCGGGCTGGAAAACCAGCGACGTGACAAAGAGCGGCGTGATCGGCGCGCCCACCTTCGCCACGGCTGAAAAGGGTCAAAAGCTTTTTGAATACGCGTGCAAAAAGCTTCTTGATATATTTGCAGAGATCATCGAAATCAACTACTAAAACAGCTGAGGAGGCAACCTGCCATGGAGAAGAAAAAGTTTTCGTTTGTGAACATCGTTTTCTTCGTCGTTTTCGGCGTTTTGACCGGTGTTCTGTGGGCATACCTGTGCCCCATCCCGCTGATTCCGGGTGCGGTCCATTTCAGAACCTTCGCTTTCATCATCGTGGTTATCGGCTACCTGTTCGGGCCGGTCACCGGCTTCTTCGCGGGCTACATCGGCACCATCGTGTGGGCCCTGCTGTCCGGTAACTTCATTCCCCTGCATTCCCCCCTGGCCGACGGCATCACCGTGGGCCTGTCCGCGGCTCTGCCCGCCCTTATTCACCTGCAGGGCGGCAAGAAGGACCTGGTGGCTCTCATCGACGAGGGCAAGGGCAAGTTCATTGGCATGTCCCTGTTCTGGAGCGTTCTGTTCGGCGTGCTGATGATCCTGACCACCAGCATCTCCCTGTCCTACTTCGCGGGTCTGGAATATACCTATTGCATTCTGTGGATCGGCATTGCCGACGTGGTGCCTATCGCCCTCACTCCCTTTGTGGTGCTTCTGCTGGCAAAGAGAATGAAAAACGTCCGCAATATCGTTCCTTACGTTTAATCGGGAAATAGAAATCCTGCACCAACCCATAAAACGCGTACAAAGCCGGCCGGGGCCTGTTCCCCGGCCGTTTTTGTATATCGAGGCCCCTGAAATTATCTTGGAATTGCGGTTTACAAAGCCACCGCCCCGTGTTATAGTTAACACAGTTCAAAAGAGGTTTTACCTCTTTTGAACCCAGCGGTGCGGGCGCGCCCGCGCTGGCCTGTTTGAAAATCGGTACGTACCGATTTTCAAGTGCGTTTACTATATAGTTAAGGCGGTTCAATTTATCTCCGTAATTTGGAGCGGAGAAGCATTTGAAAAGGAGTCGAGTTGTATGAGCATGAACATGATGGACCTCAAGCAGGATTTCAGCCGGTTTGCCCGCCTGGAAAAGTCTGCCGGCACAGAGCCCAGCCCCTGGCAGAGGCGGATCCTTTCGGAGCTGCGCTTTGTCCTGCTGCTGTCCGAAGCCGCCGGCGGGGCCTATGAAGCCCTGCTTCAGCAGGCCCAGGAGGTTCTGGAAAAGTCCCTGGACGCTCACGGCGTCATCACCAATGAAGCTGCCCAGGAAGCGGAAGGTCACCTTCTGCCCTGCGCCGAAGAGGCCAAAAGCTACGAGTTCCTGTGCGTTGCCCACGCCCACATCGACATGAACTGGCAGTGGGGCTTCCACGAGACCGTGGGCGTCACCGTGGACACCTTCCGCACCATGCTGCAGATCATGGAGGAGTATCCCGGCTTTAAATTTTCCCAGTCCCAGGCCTCGGTGTACCGCATTTTGGAGCAGTACGCCCCCGAAATGCTGGAAGAGGTCAAGGCCCGGGTAAAGGAGGGCCGGTGGGAAGTCACCGCATCCACCTGGGTGGAGACCGACAAGAACATGCCCAGCGGGGAGAGCCTGTCCCGCCAGTACCTGCTGGCAAAGCGCTATTTAGAGAAGCTGTTCGACCTGGCTCCCGAAGACCTGCCGGTGGACTTCGAGCCCGACACCTTCGGCCACAATGCCAATGTGCCCGAGCTGGCCGCCCATGCCGGCGTGAAATATTACTACCATTGCCGGGGCCGCCTCACCCGGGAGATCGTCAGCCGCTGGCGGGCTCCCTCCGGCGCGGAGCTGCTGATCTTCACCGAGCCCGTCTGGTACGGCTCCGAGATCAACTACCATGTGGCGGAGGACGCTTTGGCCATGGAAGAAGCCACCCATTCCCGCACGCTCTTAAAGGTCTACGGCGTAGGCGACCACGGCGGCGGACCCACCCGGCTGGACCTGGACCGGCTGGTGGAAATGGAC
Source organism: uncultured Acutalibacter sp. (assembly GCA_964490735.1). Classification (GTDB taxonomy): domain Bacteria; phylum Bacillota; class Clostridia; order Oscillospirales; family Acutalibacteraceae; genus Acutalibacter. Next base: position 7,720 of record CAZBDS010000017.1, read on the forward strand.
GGCTGGCCCGTCTATCCCAAGTTTACTTTCTCCACCCTGCGGCAGTATTTTGAGACCATCGACCGGCAGCGGGAAAATTACCCCCTGGTAGAAGGGGAGATTAATTTCCTGTGCGACGGCTGTTACACCACCCAGACCCGCATCAAGACCGGCAACCGCCGGAGCCAGCGGGCCCTGGCCTCCGCCGAGCTGCTGGCGGTCCAGTCCTCCCTGCGCACGGGGAAGGCCTACCCCGCCCAAATGCTTGATGACGCCTGGGAAAAGGTGCTGTTCAACCACTTCCACGACATTCTGCCCGGCTCCGGCGTGGTGGAGACCCGGGAATACGCTTCCGCCCTCTATCAGGAGATCGGGGCCGCGGCCCAAACCCGGAGCAAGCAGGCCGTTTACGAGCTCACCCAGCGCATGGATACCTCCCACCTGCTGGCAGAGGAGGACTGCTCCTTCAGCCGGGGCGAGGGCGGCGGCGCCGGGTTTGACAACTGCGGCCGCAGCGCCGGTCTCACCCGGATCTACCACGTGTTCCAGCCCTCCCTTTGGGAGCGCACCCAGACCACGGAATTCCTGGTGTGGGACTACGAGGGTGACGAAAGCCTGCTCTGCGTCAAGACCGTGGACGGGCAGTGGATCGACACCCAGCTGGCGGAAAGCGGCGGTTATTGGGGCCATCACTTTGCCCGGTTAATCGCCAATGTCACCGTGCCCGCCGGGGGCTGGGCCACCTATCTGGTAGGCCAGCGTCCCATTGAGAAGGCATGGAACGTGAAGAATAACGAACGCTTCCAGTACCCCGATTCCTTCGTGCTGGAAAACGATAAGGTCCGGGCGGAATTCTGCTCCCTGGACGGCTCCCTCATTTCCTTTGTGGAAAAGGCCCATGGCAGGGAGATGATCCCCGCGGGCGAGAAGGCCTCCTTTGTTCTGGCCACGGAAGGGATCCACAAGGGCTTCTTGGGCGGCAAGCCCACCATGACCGCCTGGTTTACCGGCCGGCAGAAGGCCTGGGAGCCCCTGCGCAATGTGGAGCTCTACATGCTGCCCGGCGGCCCTGTCCGCCAGCATCTGGCGCTTACTGCCGAGTTCGGCGAAGCCTCCACGCTCCGGGCGGAGATCTGCCTGGACCAGGGCAGCGAGGCCCTGGATTTCCGGGTGACCTGCGACTGGCACGAGCTGGGAAATCCCGAAAAGGGCGTGCCCTGCCTCCTGTTCAACCTGCCGGAGGACGTCAGCGGCAACCGGTATGTGTACGATGTGCCCTGCGGCTTTACAGAGCGGGAGGGCCGGGAAATGGATCTGCCCGCCCTAAGCTTTGTAATGGCCGGGGAGAAGGGCGGCGACGCCCTGCTGCTGGCCGCCAAGGAAAAATATGGCTACCGCTGCGGGAACGGCCGCATGGCCGTCACCCTGATCCGGGCCTCCTACGATCCCGACCCCATTCCCGAGATCGGCAAAAACGAATTCTCCTTCGCGGTGATCCATCAGCCCGGCGGCCGGGAGCTGGCCCACTATGCCCGGGTGGTTCAGGATTACGAGAACCCCATGAAGACCTTCTCCGGCCGTGTCCACGGCGGCGACCTGCCTCTCGAAAGCCCCTTTATGCAGCTGGAGACCGGTACGGTTTTGGTCTCTGCGGTGAAGGGCGGGGAGGACGCCCGGCCCGGTGAGGTGTTCGTGCGCCTGTTCAATACCGCCGGAAAACCCTGCGAGGCTGTGCTGCGCTGCGCTTTCCCGGTGGAGGACGCCTTCTGTGTGGACATTTTGGAGCGCCCGGAGGAGGGCGTGGTTTCTCACACGGACACCGAGGTGCAGGTGGCCATGAAGCCCTATGGCCTCACCACCGTGAAGATCCGTGCCAAAATATAAAAATTATGTAAACCGCGTTGCCTGAATCGGGGCAGCGCGGAACTTTTATCCCGAAAGGAAGAGCACCATGAAGCATCAAATCACGAACGGCAGGCTCACCGTGGAAGCCGAGACCCTGGGGGCCCAGCTTGCCAGTATCCGAAAGGACGGCGCCGAATATCTTTGGCAGGGGGACGAAAAGACCTGGCCCGACCGAGCGTTGGTCATCTTCCCCTATGTGGCCCGGCTGACCGGCGGAAAGTATCAGTATAAAGGGCAGACCTATTCCATGCCCAACCACGGCTTTGCCCCTTCCTCCGAGTTTCGCTGTGAGACTCCCCGGCCGGAGGAAATGCGGTTTATCCTGTGCGATACGCCGGAGACCCGGGGAATGTATCCCTTTTCCTTCTGCTTTACCGTGTGCTACCGCTTGGAGGGCGACACCCTCTGGCAGGAATACACCGTGGAAAACCGGGGAGAGGAGCCCATGTATTTCGGTCTGGGGGGCCACCCGGGCTTCAATGTCCCCATGGAGCCCGGCTGTTCCTTCGAGGACTATGCCCTGCAGTTTGAGCCGGACCTGTCCCCGGTGCGCGTCGGCTTTACGGAGAAGTGCTTTTTAAGCGGGGACGACCGGCCCTTCCCCCTGGAAAACGACCGCCTGCCCTTAAAGCACACCCTCTTTGACGACGATGCCATCGTGCTGAAAAACGCCGGAGAGAAAGTGGTTTTAAGCTCGCCCAAGGGAACGCGGAGCATCACCGCGGAGTACAAGGGCTTCCCCTATCTGGGGATCTGGCACTGGCCGAAAACCGCCGTGCCCTATGTGTGCATCGAGCCTTGGAGCTCCCTGCCCTCCCGGCAGGACGTGGTGGAGGATCTGGAACGCCAGCCCAATCTGATCCGCCTGCCCGCGGGGGAGACCTGCCGGGCCGCCATGGCCTTTACCTTCCGGTAAGGCAAGAAGCCGCACGAAACCTATAAATTTGTGAGAAATGGAGCGCTGCGCATGGACAAGATACGGGAATCTCTGGAACGGATCGACCGCGTTATCGAGGCGGGCCCTTACAAGGACGACTGGGCTTCCCTGGAGGGGCGTCCGGTGCCGGAATGGTACCGGAAAGCGAAATTCGGCATTTTTATCCACTGGGGCGTGTACAGTGTGCCCGCTTTCGGCAGCGAGTGGTATCCCCGCAACATGTACATACAGGGCAGCCCGGAATTCGAGCACCACATAAAGACCTATGGGCCCCACAAGGACTTCGGCTACAAGGATTTTATCCCCCTGTTCAAGGCGGAGAAATTCGATCCCGCCGCCTGGGCGGAGCTGTTCCGGCAGGCGGGGGCCCGGTACGTGGTGCCTGTGGCGGAGCACCATGACGGCTTTCAGATGTACCGGTCGGAGCTTTCTCACTGGAACGCCGCGGAGATGGGCCCCCATCGGGACCTGACCGGCGAGCTGAAAGCCGCCGTGGAGAAAGAGGGCATGGCCTTCGGTGTGTCCTCCCACCGGATCGAGCACTGGTTTTTCATGAGCCACGGCAAGGACTTTGAAAGCGATATCCCCCAAGATCCGGCCCGGGACCACCTGTACTGGCCCTCCATGCCGGACGCGGCCAGCTTTGACGACATTTACGGCGAGCCCGGCCCCAGCCGGGAGTTTATGGAGGACTGGCTGGCGCGTACCTGTGAGCTGATCGACCGGTTCCGGCCGAGGATCCTCTATTTCGATTGGTGGATCCACCACGTTAACGCCAAGCCCTACCTGAAAAAGCTGGCCGCCTATTACTATAACCGGGCGGCGGAGCTGGGCTTTGACGCGGCCATCAACTGCAAGCACGATTCCTTCCTGTTCGGCACGGGCGTGCCGGATATCGAGCGGGGACAGATGGCGGACATCAAACCCTATTTCTGGCAGACGGACACCGCCATTGCCCTGAATTCCTGGTGCTATACGGAGCACAACAACTATCGCCCGGCAGTGGAGATCCTTCAGGACCTCTGCGACATCGTCAGCAAAAACGGGACCCTGCTCTTAAACGTGGGCCCCAAGGCCGACGGGACCATCGGCGGCGAGGACCGGGCGGTGCTGACGGAGATCGGCCGTTGGCTTTCCGTGAACGGGGAAGCGATCTATGACACCCACATCTGGAAAACCTTTGGAGAGGGCCCCACAAAGGTGCAGGACGGCCATTTCTCCGACAGCGTGAAAAAGAACTTTACGCCGGAGGATTTCCGCTTTACCGCCAAGGGGAACCAGGTGTACGCCATCGCCATGAAATCGTCGGACAGCGGGGAATACCGGATCCGCTCCCTGCGGCTGCAGGAACACACGGCGGGGTCGGTGTTTCACGGCGCAGTACAGGACGTGCGCGTGCTGGGCACCGAAGAAAAGCCCCTGTGGAGCCGGGACGGGGAAGGCCTGCGGGTCTCCACCGGCTTCCGGACAGAGGGGCCGCTGGTGTTTAAAATCACGGTGGATTGAGCGAAACCAAATGAAAAGCCGGGAACGTACAAAAGTACGCTCCCGGCTTTTTCGTGTTTACTATAGATTCCCTTAAAATTCCCGCCCCGGGAAGCTTTCCCGGTTGACCATGCACAGGCAGTTCGGGTGAAGCTGCAGCAGGGAGACGGGAACCTGGGTGGTGACCGTGCCGCTCAGATAGGCGTCCAGGCCCCGTTCCTTCTCTTTGCCGTCGGCCAGCAGAAGGATCTGCTTTCCCCGGAACAGATCGGCCATGCCCAGGGTGATCCCCCGGCTGACCATTCCCCCGGCCTGGGACAGCATGGCGTGGGTTTTGGTCTTGCCGTCCAGCAGGGTGGTGTGGGCGCAGGCGGCAAGTTCTGCCCCTGGCTCGTTCAGGCCCAGGTGGCCGTTCATGCCGATGCCCAGGATCACCAGGTCGATTTGGGGCAGGGCGCTGTAGGCGGCCTCGATCCGGGCGCATTCCGCGTCGAGATCCGGCGCCTGGGCCCGAAAGGCAAGATACCGGTCCTCCGGGATAGAAAGGGGCTCCAGCAGCTCTTTGCGAATGAAATACTCGCAGGTGGCGGGGTCCTCGGGGGGCAGGCCCGCCCACTCGTCCAGCTTGATCCACAGGGCCCGGGACACGTCCAGCCCCTCTTCCCGGACCCGCCGCACCAGGTGGCGGTAAGCCCCCAGGGGAGAGTGGCCCGTGGCGATGACCAGGGCGGCTTCCGGATTTTCCCGCAGGACGGAAAACATCAGGTCGCCGGCGGCCCGGCTCATGGCGTCATAGGTTTCGTAAGCGGTGACGCGGTTCTTCATAGGCATACCGGCTTACCAGTGGAGCTCCGGCAGGATCTCCTTCTGCCGTTCGCACATTTCGTCGATAAGGGCCACCGCGTTGTTGTAGTTGGAGACGGTGGGGTCCAGCAGCATGGCCTGCAGCAGTTTGTTCTTGGATTTCTCCGTGTAGGCCTCGATGATCAGCTGATGGACGGCTCCCTGCTGGTTGATCATGGCGGTGATGGCCGTGGGCAGGGGCTCCACGTCCATGGGGTGGATCCCGTCCTTGTCGATCATGCAGGGGCCTTCCACGCACATGTCGGGCAGAATGCCGGGGATCTGGCCCTTGTTCAGCATGTTCAGGGAGGGAATGTAACGGTTCAGGTCGAAGGTGATGGCTTCGATGATCGGAATGCCGTATTCGTGGGAGCGGTGCAGACCGTCCTCGGGAATGACAAAGCGTTCCTCGTATTGGGCGTCCTTGTCCGGGTCTTTCTCGGAGAAGGGAATGTTGGTGGGGTTGGAGCAGAAGTCGTACACGAAGCGGGGCGGCTTCTTGGTCTCCCAGGGGTGCTCCTTCACGGGATCGAAGAAGTACTGGATCTTGGTGCTGGCCAGGAACTCATCACTCCAGGCGATGTATTCGCCGATGTGGTTGGTGCCCGGGTAGGGATAGAGCCCGTAGGTGCGGGTCATCATGCGGGAGAGGCCCACCTCGTCCCAGCGGGCCAGCCAGTGGCTCTCCTGCTCTTTCTGGCGGAACAGGGGATACAGGTCCTCGCCGGTCTTCTTGTCCTGGATCTTGGTCATCCAGCCGAAGTGGTTCAGGCCGTAGCCCACCACCTCCAGCTCGTCGGGATCACGCTCCAGCAGCTGGGCGATCTGATCTACGCCCATGCCGTAGCCGTGGCACACGCCCACGGCGTGGATTTTGGTGAGCTTGGAAACCGCTTCCACCAGCTTGGCCTCGGGGTTGGTGTAGTTGATGAGCCAGGCGTCGGGGCACAGGGCCTCCATGCGGCGGGCGATGTGCAGGGTGGGGGGGAGGTTCCGCAGGGCGTGGAACATGCCGCCGGGGCCTCCGTTTTCGCCGTAGACCTGGCGGAAGCCGTAGCGGCGGGGAATGTGGAAGTCCATGGACCAGTAGTGGTAGCGGTCCACCTCGATGGCGGAAACCACAAAGTCCGCGTCCTTCAGGGCGTCGTCCAGCTCGGTGGTGGCCCACAGGTTCACCGTGCGGCCGGAGTAGGCCACCGCCTTTTTGGCATAGGCGTGGCTGACCTCCAGAGCGTGGCCGTCAATGTCCATCAGGCAGACTTCCAGGGGCAGGGAATTGATGGGGTCGCTGAGCAGGATGTCGGAAAGGGTGCAGGGGCAGAATTCGCAGCTGCCCGCGCCGATCATGACGATCTTCAGCTTGGTTTTCATGGGGATTCCTCCTAAAAAAGAATATTCGCGCCCAACAGGGCGGGATTTTTGTTTTCAGAGGCCGGCAGGACGGAAAAGTCGTCCAAAAAGTCGCCTTTTCCGGCGCTGTCCTCCAGGATCAGCTCCTTCAGCCAAGGGAACTGGCTTTGGGCGAACCCGCCGGCCAGGATCAGGACCTGGGGCTTGAAGACGATGTTTAAAGACCAGAACCCGTTTTTAAAGTCCCGGCGGATCTCCTCCAGCAGTTTTTGGGCCTGGGGCCGGCCCTCCCGGGCCTTTTGGCAGAGCTCCTCAAAGCTCTGGCAGCCCAGGGCGGCGGCCCGGTCGTTTAAAGCCTTGCCGGAGCAGCGGCTTTCAAAGCAGCCCCGGTGGCCGCAGTAGCAGTCCT
>CAZBDS010000018.1:0-14611 GCA_964490735.1 uncultured Acutalibacter sp.
ATAAAAGCTTTTGCCACGGAAGGAACAAAGCCGGAGCAGGCTTTGTCCCGCAGGCCGTCATTAGTAGTTAACGCCCTTTGAAACCGGCCCGCAGGCCGGTTTCAAGCCCGGGGCGCCTAGGCGCCCCGATACAAAAGAAGACATGTCTTCTTTTGTAATGGCGTTAACTATACGATACATGGGGAATGGTCTACGACCATTCCCCAGCATACTATGCGTATCGTTCTTTTTTGCTCTGGGTGTTCCGGCTTAGAAAATGCCGCAGCACTTCAGCATATAGCCGTCCATGTCGGGACGGAAAGTGTCCAGATAGGAGGAAGCGTCGCCGTAGTCGGGAGCCCAACCGGACAGATCGAAGATGTCGTAGTTGGACTCATAGCCGTAGCTGGTGTAGTAGCCGGTGTTGTACCAGACGTCGGCGTCGGCGCAGGCCACCAGGTCAAAGGAGATCAGGCCGCCGGCCATGGCCTCGATGGACTGCTTGAAGGCCTGGGCGGAGTTGGTGTAGGTCTCCATGTTGGCGGCATAGGGCAGCTCCACATGGATGGGATTCTCGGCGGTGACTTCCACGCCGGCTTCCTTCAGCTCAGCGATGGCGGTGTCGAGCTCGGCCTTGGCAGCCTCGGGATTGTACCAGCCGTCATAGCCGTAGCTGGAGCCCTTGCCGCTTTCCAGAGCAGGATCCCAAACCTTGATGGGCACTTCGTCGGCGTCCAGCTGAGCCTGCATGATGGCGCCGTACATGGTGCCGGCCTTGAACTCGGTGGGAGTGCCGTTGATGTCAACGGTGACGTCCTCGGTCAGGGTGAAGAAGTTGCCGGGCACGTAGGAGTTGATCAGGTTGGTGCTGGCAAATTCGTCGCCCTGCTTCTGGGCGTTCCACTTGGTGCGGTCCAGACCCATGGCAATGGCCATGCGGAAATGCTGGTTGTTCATGGCCGCGTTGGTGCGGGCAGCCTCTTCAGGAGTCTGAGAGGAAACCGCGTCGTCCTTGTTGTTGAAGTTGTAGAACAGGTTGCGGTGCAGGTTCTGGAACGCCATGAAAGCGGTGGCGCCCTCGCCGGAAACATGGCCGTACTGATCCCACCAGCCGTCTTCCTTGGCGGTGGCCAGGTTGGCGGTGTTCAGGGAGTTGGAGTCGGTCAGGCCGGACTTCAGGTCGGTGTAGTACTTGGTGGTGTCGGAACCGTCGTTATAGTTCCAGGTGATGGTCTTGATGTTCACGTTGTCGGGATTCCAGTAAGAGGGGTTCGCGTCGAACACCATCTTGTTCTTGCTGGTGAAGTTGGTGACCAGATAGGGACCGCAGTAAGCGATGGAATCGGGGCCCATGCCATAGTTGCCGGAACCGCTTACCTCGTAGTCAGCACCGAAGGTGCCGCCCTGAGAGGTGTAGTAAGAACGGCTCAAGGGGGCAAAGATGGAGTAGTTCAGCATGGTGTCAAAGAAGGGAGTGGGGTTGGCCAGAGTGTAAACCAGAGTGGCGTCGTCCACAGCCTTAACGCCGACCTGGTCAAAATCGCACTCGCCGGCCACATACTCCTGGGCGTTGGCGATAACGCCGTACACCAGGGACTCGAGGCCCGCCTTGGCGTCCATCATGTGCTGCATGCCGGCCACAAAGTCGTCGGCCTTCACGTCGGCCACTTCACGGCCCTGGTTATCGACCCACTTTACGCCCTGGCGGATCTTGAAGGTCCAGGTCAGGCCGTCGTCGGAAACCTCCCAGCTCTCGGCCAGAGCGGGCTGGATCGTGTTCTCGCAGTCGTACTCGATCAGGGAGTCGTAGCAGTTGGCGATGACCTCGCCCACGGTGGCGCGGGAGGAAGCCAGCAGATCCCAGGTCTCGGGCTCGCCGGTGTAGGCCATGCCGAAGGTGTCCTTCAGGGTGTAGCCGTTGGTGGTGAGGTACTCCTTGGCCCAGGCGAGGTACTCGCCGGTGCCCTTAACCTCGTTCCAGTGGGCCTTCATAGCATCCCAGTCGGCGGTCTTGATGGGCTCGGTGGTGACCAGGCCGGAATGATAGCGGCTGGTGTCGGAACCCCACAAGCAGTTATCCACGGTGCCGGGAGCCAGTCTGGAAATCTGGGGAAGGCTGCCGTTCTGGGTGGTGGGGATCAGGGTGCCGGTCTCCAGGAGCTTCGCCTCGGAAACAGCCATCATGGCGTTGCGCAGAGACATGTTGGTAGTCTCGGCCTTGGCAGCCTGATACAGGGTGTAGAACTCGCCGAAGACGGTGTTGTAGATCTCGGAAGAGGTCTCCATATAGCCCTCGGGCATGGGGACGCCTTCCTCTTCACCGGTCTCCTCGGGAGTGCTGGCCTCGGAAGAGGTCTCGCTGCTTTCGACAGCAGAGCTGGCGGGAGCGGAGCTTTCCGGAGCGGAGCTGGCGGGGGTGGGCTGGTTGCCGCAGCCGGCCATCGTCATGGACAGAGCCAGGACAGCGACCAGCAGCATTGCCAGAATGCGTTTGGTTTTCATGTACTTTCTCTCCTTTACAAAAATTGAGAACCTTTCATATTACAATAACGTCTCTGCTGCCTCTTTCCGGTATTCCGGAAAGCGCTTTGGATCCGTCGTTGCATCAAGAATGGAAAAGCAGGACTCGATTAAAAAATGCGCAGCCGATCGGTAATGCCGCACATTGCACGAAGGGAGCCCTTTTATTTTGTACAATTATAGGATACAAAGGGAAAAAAGTCAAGAAAAACGCAAGTCTTTTTACAATGTAATTCATATTTTAGAAATAATTCTACAAAAGCCCAGAATGATTTCTGAGTTTTTGGACTATTTGGCTGGAAGAATTGCATAGTTTTGCCTTTCAAAAATCTTTTCGCTTTGTCTTTCCCCGCTTTGTTTTTGTCTTATATATATAGTGAAAGAAAAGCGGAGGCTCGGGAGTGCCTGTAAAGCTGAAAGCCTTTTCACGCAAAAGGGGCGGGGCGATTGCCAAAAGGAGGGGAAACATGCTATACTGTTAGGGAAAAAGAGGAAGGGGGAAGGGAATATGGCCAGATATCAGGCGGCCCACGGACGAAAGGAAAGGGGCCGGGGCTCTTCAAACCGCTGGGCGGGTAAGGTGGTTCTGCTGTTTTTGGCAGCAGCGGCGCTCTGCGGGGCCCTTTGGGCCGTGAAAACCTTTGTGCTGGACGGAGGGCTGCCGGGGGGCGGGAAGCCGGAGCAGCCGGTGAGCTCTGCCCAGCCCACGCCCAAGCCTGCCGCGGTGGAGCCCACGGCCCAGCCGACGCCGGTCCCCACGCCTGCGCCCACCCCCGCGCCTACGCCGCCGCCCATTCCGGACGACGGCTCGGAGGGATACTTGTCCTCGGGGCTCTGCATCTGGAACAACAAGTGCTTTGAGCTGTTCTACGGCGGCACCGAGTCGGCCCAGGCCTACGCCCAGGCAATCAGCGGCTACGCCGGCTATTTTGGGGAAGGCGTGGCAGTGTACGACATGGTGGTTCCCAACCATTCGGAATTCGGCCTGCCGGAGCGCATTCGGGACGACATGGGCTGCACCTCTCAGCGGGAAAATACCCGGGACGTGTACAGCGCCCTGACCGGCGGCGTAAAGCCTGTGGATATCTACGACAACCTGAATCTGCACAACAACGAGTATCTCTATTTTAATACGGACACCCACTGGGCCCCCCTGGGCGCTTATTACGCCTACGAGACCTTCTGCCAGACGGCGGGCGTGGAGGCCCGGCCCCTGGAGCGCATGGAAAAGACCACGGTGGAGAATTTTACGGGCTATCTTGCCTGGGCCACCGAGGAAAGCTGTCTGTATGAAAACCCGGATCACATCGACCTGTACGAGCCCGGCTGCGACTACAGCGCCTCCGTCTCTTACGACGGCTGGGAGTTCGCGGAGCTGGATTCCATGTTCAGCGACGACGAGAGCATGGGCTATTCCATGATCATTTACGGCGACACGCCCCTGTTCCGCATTGTGAACCACGACAGCGCCTCCGGCCGGAAGCTGGCGCTTATCAAGGATTCCTACGGCAACGCCCTGGCGCCCTTCCTCAGCGCCAGCTTCGACGAGGTCCATGTGGTGGATTTCCGCTCCTTCCCCCGGAACCTGCCGGCCTACTGCGAGGAAAACGGCATTACCGATGTGCTGTTCTTCAACAACGTCATGTCCGCCAACACCTACGAACAGATCGAGACCATGAACAGTTTGTTCCAATGATGGAACGCGCGCACCTTGTGCCCACCGCCAAGCACAGGATTATGCCTGTACAGAACGGTGGTCGGGTGGTTTTCTTACTTTCACCGCAGAGGATTCACGAGATAAGTTCCGCAGGGCGGAACTTATACTCAACGCCAGGTGAATTTTTCTCTTGACTTAACGTGCACTTTAGGGTTTACAATGGCCGGGTAGGAAAAACGACACGGTAAGGGAGGAGAATCTGCGTGTTTGAATGGACAGAGCGGGGCGTGAGACTGGACGGGAAAGAAGTTCCCATGGCAAAGATGGAAAAGAAGCTTCTCTGCTGCTTTTTAAGCCACCCCAATACAGTTTTGTCCCGGGAGCGGCTGCTGCGGGAAGTTTGGGGCTATGAGATTGCCGGGGACACCCGAACCACCGATACCCATGTAAAAAACCTGCGGGCCCACCTAAACCGCCTGGGAGCCAACCTTTCCATTGTCACGGTGCGGGGCGTGGGCTACCGCCTGGAATGCGCCTCCTGCTGCCGCTGCGCCTGACTGCCGTTAAAAAGCAGAGACCCTCGCCGAGGGTCTCTGTTTTTTTGCGCTCTGTTCAGGACTGCTTTGCCGGAATGGGCGCAATGCTGCGCTCCAGGATCCCAGTGATATGGGCGATGGTGAGGCCGTAGTTGGTAAAGGGCACGCCCTGGTCCAGGGCGCATTTCATGCGGTACTGCACTTCCCGCTGGTTCAGCATGCAGCCGCCGCAGTGAATGACCGCCGCGTAAGGGGAAAGATCCTCGGGGAATTCCGTGCCGGAGCAGGTTTCAATGTTGATTTCGCCGCCGCAGTGCTGGGAAAGCCACCGGGGGATCTTCACCGTGCCGATGTCGCTGCACTGGCGGTGGTGGGTGCAGCCCTCGGCAATGAGCACCCGGTCCCCGGGCTTCAGGCGGTCGATGGCTTTGATCCCTTCCAGGGCGGCGTCCAGAAAGCCCTTGTACCGGGCCATCAGAATGGAGAAGGAGGTTAGGGGCACCTCCGGCGGCACGATGGCGGACACCGCCCGGAACACCTGGCTGTCGGTGATTACCAGATCCGGGGGAGCGGCCAGCTTGTCCAGGGCAGCCTGCAGCTCGGTTTCCTTTGTGACCAGGGCCATGCTGCCGCTGTCCAGCACGTCCCGCAGCACCTGCTGCTGGGGAAGGATCAGCCGGCCCTTGGGGGCAGCTTCATCGATGGGCGTGACAAGCACCACCGTGCTGCCGGGTTCGATCAGGTCGGAGACCAGGGGCTTGTAAACGTCCTGGGGAACGAGCGCTGCCAGGCGTTCCTTCAGCTCCCGGACGTGCAGGCCTGTTTCCGCGCTTACGGCAATGGCGTTTTCCCCCGGGATCTCCGCCGGGCCCAGATCGGCCTTATTAAGGGCGATGAGATAGGGCACCTGCTTTTCTTCGAAAAGAGAGAGCAGCAGTTTGTCGTGATCGTTCAGGCCGGCGGCGCCGTCCACCACCAGCACGGCAATGTCGGTCTTATTCAAGATCTGTTTTGTTTTCCGCACCCGCTTTTCGCCCAGCTCGCCCTCGTCGTCAAAGCCGGGGGTGTCGATGATGACCACCGGGCCCAGGGGCAGAAGCTCCATGGTTTTCAGCACGGGGTCAGTGGTGGTGCCCTTCACGTCGGACACCACGGCCAGATCCTGGCCGGTGACGGCGTTGACCAGGCTGGATTTTCCGGCGTTGCGGCAGCCGAAAAAGCCGATGTGCAGCCGGTTGGCCGCCGGTGTGCTGTTTAAGCTCATTTCCGGTCCCTCCTCAGTTTCGTTTGATATAGCCGGCCTCGGACACGGGGGAGAAAATGGTCTCCACCTGTTCCTCGGTCAGGGTGACGCCGAACACGGTCTTGTAATACTCCATGCATTTTTCCGTTACGTCGATGTCCTCGAAAAGCTGGGGGTACACGGTTTTGGCCATCCAGTACAGGGTGATGGGCGTGTCCACCCCCGGGGTGTAGCTGCGGTACATGCCCAAGGGCATTTTGTAGACCGCCCGGTTCTGTACAGCACTGATACCGCTCCAGTCGTAGGCGCCGATGGTGTTGTCGTACAGGTCCTGGGGCAGGGCGGTGGTAAAGTTGGTGACGAAGATCAGGTCGGGGTCCCAGGCGTAGACCTGTTCCAGGTTTACGGTGACGGAATTGTCCCCGGTCAGCTCCTCCGCCACGTTGACGGCCCCGGAGGCGTCGGCCCAGAATTGGCCGAAAAACTGCTTGCCGGAGGTCATGATGACGCTGTCGGTGTACTGGAACAGGAAGAAGACACGGGCCCGCTCTTCCTCCGGCAGGGCAGAGACCCGCTCCTGCACCAGGGAATAGGCCTGGTCGCTGTACTGCTTTACGATCTCGGTCTTGTCGTTGCCCGGGAAGATCTGCGAAAGCAGCTCGATCCAGTGGTTCAGGGTCTCGATGGCGTTATACTCCCACTTGTTCACCGAAAGGGCCACCGCCGCGAAGCCGGCCCGCCGGAGGTTTTCGCCCTGCTCGGGCTGGGAGGCGCTGTAGAACACCACGTCGGGAGAGAGTTTTGCAAGCTCTTCCAGGTTTACGTCAGAGCCGGCAATAAACCCGGTATCGGCGTTTAAAATCTCGGGATACAGGGTGGAAAGCAGGCTGTTTTCCGCCGCGGACATGCTGCCCGGGGCAATGCCCACCAGCTTTTCCGCCGAGTCGAAAAACACGGCGAGCACCGAGGGCAGGGGCAGAATGTCGCAGACCACAATGCGCTGGGGGTCCTTTTTGACCTCTACGGTGTTCCCCGCGTGGTCGGTGACGGTGACGGTTTCGGCGCTGTTACCGGCGCTGCCGGCGGGGGCGGCACTGCAGGCCGCCGCGGTGAGGCAGAGGGACAGCGCCAGCAAAAGACAGAGTAATTTTTTCATGGGAAAAATTTCCTTTCGGTTGCAAATGGTTTTCGTTTACGGCAGACGGCCCATCAGGTTGGGGATCTCCCTGCGGAAGATCCGGCCGGAAAAGGCTTCGTGGGGCAGGGGGTAAAAGGCGGTCCCGGCAGGGACGATGGGCTTGTAGAGGGGATCGGCAATGACGGCTTTTGCGCCTTTCAGGGCGGCGGCCAAATCTTCCTCGTCCTCCAGGCGGAAGTCGGCGGAAGACAAAATGCCGGGAGCGGTTTCCACCGGGCAGATCACCCGGGCGGTCAGACCGTGCTCCAAATACACGGCGGCGGCCAGGGAACGGCAGGCAACGCTTTCCCCGATGAGGATCAGCGCCGGGTCCTCCGCCGGAGGCAGGAACCCGAAGGCGCAGGGGCCTTGGCCGGGCCGGCCGGCGTTTTCCAGGGCCTCCAGCAGCCTTTCGGAAAAAGCCCGGCCGTAGGGGGCGCCCAGCACATAGGGCGTGCCGAATTTTCGCCGCAGGACCTTGGCCGCTTCCAACCCCACGGCGGAAACGACCAGGTTGACTTCCGCGGCCCCGGCCCCTTCCAGCCCTTCGGGAGAACTGCCCATGGCCCAGCAGCCCAGCACGTTCCAGCCCCCTTGGACGAGGACTTCGCGGATGGATTCCACCGAGCCGTTGACGGAGAAATCCAGGGGCGTGGCGCCCAGAATGTTGGCTGTCCGGGGCCGCTTTTCCCGGGCGGGGGAGGTCATGCGCTCCGCGTAAGCCGCCAGGGCCGCCCCGGCCCCCGCCACGTAAGAGTGCATGCCGTTGGTCTGAAACCCGAAGGCGGGAATGCCGGTGCGGGCTTCCGCCTGGGCCGCGATGGCGGGCAGGTCGCAGCCGGTCAGCATGGGAATGGGGGTGCCCGCCACGGCGATGAACCGGGGGCGCAGCTGTTCGGCTGCCTCCACGATATCGCCGATGAGCTTTTCGTCGTCCCCCAAAACGGCCTCCATTTCCGACAGGCCGGAGATAAACACCAGGCTGTCGTGGTCGTACCAGCGGGGCTCGTCGTGAGTGTTATAGGTGGAATTGCACCCGGAGGCGTCGTGCATTACGGTCATGCCGCCCAGCTCGAACAGGGCCGAGCACACCCCGGACACGTCTGCCGTGTAGGTGGAAAGAATGGCTTGTGTCTGTTTCATAAGCAGCAGCTGCACCCCAATCCTTTTTGCTGAATCAATTGGGAGGCGTCCCGGTTTGTGAGAAAGGCCTCCTCCATCCATTCGCAGAGCTTTTCAATGCCGGCAAAGCCGTAGAGCCCGCCGCCCTCCACCATGTTGACGAAGTGGCCGGTGCCGGTGAAATAGGCGGCCTTCTGCCCGATAGCCAGCACCGTTTCCCCGGCCTGCCGGGGCATGACCCGCATTTTGGGGTGCACGGTGGCGCACAAGGTCAACTCGGGAGCATGCTGCTGAAGCCAGTAGAATTCGTCCTGTTCCAGAGGGCTGAAGGAATCGGCATAGACCCGTTCCACCCGGAAGCCGTGCTCCAGCAAAAGCTTTGCAAGGCCCAGGGGAGCGGTGGTGGCGGTGTAGTCCAGGGCCACCGCCGTGGAGCCGATGAGCTGCCGGGCGTGGGTAAGGGCCTCTTCCGCCCGGGCCTCGTCCCCGGCGGGATCGTAGGGGACGCCCAGCTCCTGCGCCAGAAGGCCCATGGACTTTTTGATCTTTTCCGGCGTGTAGGAAAGGGGCAGGAACAGGTGGCGCTGGGAAAGCTTTTGTTCCAGCATATCCCCCGCCGCCTTGGCCGCCGGGTTCCAGGTGAGATTCAGGCTTCCCTTTGCCAGCTCCTGATATTCCTCATAAGTGCGGCACAAGGTCACGTCCCTCAGGGGAAAGCCCGCCTGGCGGATCAGCCGTATGGGGTCGCTGCTTTCGTCGGTGGGCAGGCAGTTGCCGATAAGGTTTACTGCCTTTTCCTCCCGGGGGCGGGGCTCCAGCAGGCTGTAGAGCTGCCGCCGCATGAGCTGGTCGGGCGTAAGGCCGCTTTTGCGCATGATGGGGTTCATGTAGCAGTCGGTAAAGGCCACGTCCGGAAAGCGTTCCCGCAGCCGCTGAAAGCACAGCCCGATGTCGCAGCCCATAAAGTGGTGGATACAGCTGAGAAACACCAGCACGGCCGGAGGCAGCTTGGGCAGGCGGCCCAGAATGTCCGCCACCCCCTCCACGATCAGGTCCTCCATGTCGCCGTCCAGCACATTGTTTTCCTTGATGGTCACCGTGGAGAACCGGTCCTGGGCCCCCATTTCGGCGGCGGTGAGCACCACGCCCCGCAGGCAGTTCCCCGCGCAGACAAAGATCTGGTGGGCCTCCGGAATGAGCATGCCCACATGGACGATGTTCCAGGCGCCCCGGGCGGGAGCGCCGTATTCCAGCCCCGAGGCAAAGGGGGCCGGGAAAGCGGCCTCCTTGATGGGCAGGGCCGCGCCGGTCTCGTCAAAGGCCGGGCCGATCCGCTTGATCATGGCGATTCCCCCTTATCCTTCGCAGGCCCGCAGGACGCTGTCTGCCAGCCGGCGGTAGTTTTCGGCCATTTCGCTTTGAGGAAAGGCTTCGATCACAGTCTGCTGAAGTTCCTCCGCTGCCTGGACGGTCTCGCTGAAGGGCAGCGCGCCCACAATGGACGAATGGAGGTCTCCAGCCAGCTCCTCGGCTTTTTCCAGCTCGTTTTTCACACCCCGGCAGTTCAAAATGAGCCCGCCCAGGGAGGCGTAGCCCCGGCCCTTGAAGTTTTCTACGGCCATGGCAATGTTGGCCGCCGCGTGCAGGGCCATGTTCTCGCCGGAGGTGATGATGAAAACCTTGTCCGCGTAGCCGGAGCGCATGGGCATGGAAAAGCCGCCGCAGACCACGTCGCCCAGCACGTCGTAAAAGACCACGTCGGGCCGGTAAGTTTCATAGGCGCCCTTTTCCCCCAGCTTTTCCAGGGCGGCGATGATGCCCCGTCCCGCGCAGCCCAGGCCCGGCATGGGGCCGCCCGCTTCGGCGCAGACAACCCCGCCGAAGCCCTCGGCTGTCATGTCCTCCAGGGCAAAATCGTCCTTGCGTTCCCGAATGAGTTCCAGGGCGGTGGGGATCCGCTTTCCGTGGAGCAGCAGGGTGGTGGAGTCGGCCTTGGGGTCGCAGCCGATCTGCATGACCCGCCTGCCCTTTTCGGCCAGCGCCGCCGCCAGGTTGGAGACCGTGGTGGATTTGCCGATGCCGCCTTTGCCGTAGATCGCGATTTTGATCATAGCGTTCACATTCCTTCTCTGTCAGTTTGTAAGGCCCGGAAGTCCCCTCGGCCGGAGACCACCTCGAAGCCGATTTCTTCCATCTGCTGCCGGAGCAGCCGGACGCTGCTTTCGGCGTCGTTTTCCACCCCGGCCTTGTTGTCGTACAGCAGATACTTCTTCCGCACCGCCAGGGGGGAAAGGTTGGGCATGACCACGTTGCACCCGGCTAAGATTCCCAGCTTGCGGCCGTCGCCCCGCAGGGTGCCCAGGGCGGTGGTGGCGGGCAGCAGCGTGTCCGGCAGGGCAATGCGGATCAGGCTGAGCAGAAACAGGGTCTTTTCCGCGCTTCCCGCCGGAAATTCCCGGAAAGGGGTGTCCTTGTGGGGCAGAAAGGGCCCCACGCCCACCATGTGGGGTTGAAAGCGGCAGAGAAATTCCATGTCCGCCGCCAGGTCTTCGTCGGTCTGATAGGGGGAGCCCACCATCATGCCGCAGCCGGTCTGAAAGCCGATTTCTTTGAGATCCCGCAGGCAGCGCAGCCTGTTTTCCAAGGTCTGGGCTTTTGGGTGAAGCCTGCCGTAATGGGCGGGGCAGGCGGTCTCGTGCCGGAGAAGATAGCGGTCCGCGCCGCTGTCGAACAGCAGCTGGTAGGATTGGCGGCTGCGTTCGCCCACGGAGAGGGTGATGGCGCAGTCGGGGAAGGCCGCTCGAATGGCCCTTACAAGGCCGGACAGGCGCTGGTCGTTCCACCAGGGGTCTTCGCCGCTCTGCAGCACAAAGGTGCGGTAGCCGAACCGGTAGCCCTCGGCGCAGCAGGCGAGAATGTCTTCCTCCGTCAGCCGGTAGCGGGAGACGTTTTCATTGGACCGCCGGATCCCGCAGTAATAGCAGTCGCACCGGCAGTAATTGGAAAATTCGATAATGCCCCGAAAAAAGACGGCGTTCCCGAACCGGTCGTCCGCAAGCTTTCGGGCAAGAGCCGCGGCGAAGGCCGCGTCCTCTTCGGTAAAGCCCGAGAGGAGCCGGACCCATTCCCCGTGGGACAGCTCTTTTTCGGCGTTCAGCTTTTGAATGAGCTCTTTCATGTCCGCGCCCTTTCCTCCTTTTTTCCCAGGTCCCGCTTGGCGTAGGTGGCCTTTACGCTGACGCCGGGCAGCAGGTTGATCCGGCCGGTGAGCCCGCGGATCTCCTCCTCCGGGCCGTCCAGCACCAGGTTGATGATATAGAGCCCCGCCTCGGGGTGAGGCATGCCCATTCTGCCCACGATCCAGGGCGCCACTTCGTGAATGAGCCGGTTCACGGTTTCTGCTTTGCTCCTGTCCGGCAGGATCACGGACAGAGTGGCCACGGCCCGGCCGCCTTCTTTCCCGCCGGAAAGGGGTTCAGTCCCCCCCTGCGGGGCCCCGGCGGAGATGGGCACCACGTCCCGGTAGATGTTGCCCGGGGTCTCGATGTCCCCGATGACGGCGGCCACCCCGAAATATTTGGAAAGGCTTTCCTCCGTCACCACCCGGGCGGTGGGTCCGGCTTCGCAGGAACCGTCCCGGCTCAGCAGCAGGGCCTTGTTGGCCCGGCGCAGGGCGTGGGCGGGGTAATGGGTGTTGAAAATGCAGGCAAGGCCCGAAGCGGCCAGCTCCGAAATGGTGTCCAGCACCAGCAGCTGGTTGCGGAAGTCCAGGTTGGATTCCGGCTCGTCCAGCACCAGGACCTGAGGGTCCGCCGCCAGGGCCCGGGCGATGAGCACCATCTGGCGCTCGCCGCCGCTGAGCTCGGCAAATTTTTTCTTCCGCAGGGCTTCGATCCCCATGCGCTCTGCCACCCGTTCCATCCATTCCAAGTCCTTTTTGCCCGGCAGGCTGAAGGTCCCGAAATGGCTGCTGCGGCCCAGCAGGATCATTTCCTCCACCGTGTAGGGGGCCGAGGCCTGGGCGGCCTGGGGCACATAGGCGATTTTCCGCCAGAGCTCCCGGGGCTTCATCTGCCGGATATCCCGGCCGTCCAGCTCGGTTTTGCCCGCCTGCCATTTCAGCAGGCCCAGGGAGCAGCGGAGCAGGGTGGTCTTGCCGGCGCCGTTGGGGCCCAGAATGGCCAGCACGTCGCCGCTTTCGGCGGAAAAGGAGATTTGGTCCAGCACCTGCCGGTCCCCGGAGGGGTAGCGGAAGGAGCCGCCGGAAACTTGAAATTTCATAGGCTCCACCCCCCGCTTCTGCGCATCATGACGATAAAGAAGGGCGCGCCGATGATGGCGGTGAGGATCGACACCGGGATCTCGGCGGGGGTCAGGGTGCGGGCGGCGGTGTCCACCAGCATCAGGAACACGGCCCCCAGGCTGATGGAAGCCGGGATCAGAGCGGTGTGGTTGCTGCCAAACTTCATGCGGCAAATGTGGGGCACCAGCAGCCCCACCCAGCCCACCTGGCCGCACATGGCCACGCAGGAGGCTGTGACGGCCGTGGCACACACCGCCAAAACCACCCGGAGCAGGTTCATGTTGACGCCGAAGGTTTTGGATTCGTCCTCGGACAGGGGCAGCAGGTTCAGCCGCCACCGCAGCAGGAACACCACGAGGGTCCCCAGCAGGATCATGGGCGCGCCCAGGGCCAGGGACGAATACCCGGCGGAGCTGAGGGAGCCCATCAGCCAATAGGTGATGGCCGGCAGCTGGGATTCGGTGTCGGCCGCGTATTTCACCAGGGAGACCAGGGCCGAAAACAGGGAGCCCATCATGATGCCCGCCAAAATGATGGTGGCCTTGCCCCGTTCCCGCTTCCAGCCCGCCAGGTAGGTAAGGCCCATGGCGGCAAGGCCGAACAGGAAGGCGGTCAGCTGGATCCCCACCAGCCGGAAGCCCATGAGAATGGCGGCCGCCGCGCCGAAGCTGGAGCCGGAAGCCACTCCCAGGGTGTCCGGGGTGGCCAGGGGGTTGGAAAACATGCTCTGGAACACGCAGCCGGACACGGAAAGGCCCGTCCCCACCAGGGCTGCCAGCAGGATCCTGGGCAGCCGCATGGCCCACAGCACCGATTCCTTTTGGGCGCCGATGTCCTCCCCCAGCAGGGAGCGGAACAGCTCGGCGGGGGAAACGCTCATGCGCCCAAGGCACAGGCACACCCCGGCGCAGAGCACCGGCAGGAGCAGGAGCGCCAAGACCTGCAAAGGGCGCAGTTTCCCGGGAAGGCTTTCTCGCTTCATAAAATATCACCTTCAACAAAAAAATACCGTATCCCTTGAAGAAAGGAATACGGCGCCTTTTGGTTTGCCGATCCGCGTCTTCCGCCTCAACAGTGTTTTGGCGCCAGGGAGGATGGTGGATTGAATTCTTTTTTACTTTTGGGAATAGGCGGCTTTGGCAGAGATCCCGTCCAGCTTGCCCACCAGACCTGTCAGGGTGTTGATGGTGTCCTGGGGGGCGTCGATAGCCACGCTGATAATGTTGATATCTTTGCGCTTGTAGGGAATGCCCATTCGGCCGATGACATATTCGCCATACTGATGGAGCAGGTCGTTAAGCTTTGCCACGCTTTCGGGATTTTCCACGATGATGCTGATGACGGCCACTCTGGTTTCCATAGAGCTTCACCTCGTTCCGGTTTTAATCATAAATCCGGTAGCGCCGTTTGTCAAGGGCGGGCTTTTGAGAAAATTTCCCGGGGTCCGCAGAGAAATATCGAAAAAGAATTTTTGAAAAGCTGTTGACAACCGGCCGGCAGAATGCTATAGTAACATTGTATCTGATAGCACGAAGATGAACTCACAGTTTTTGTAAGTCATTGAACGTCTGATGATTTACACAAGCTGTGAGCTTTTTACTAGCCGGTCTTTTCGGCTAGGGCTCGGAGCGGCGGATTTCCGCAGCACGGCTCGTCTAGCCGGGTACAATTCTTCTATGGAGGTGCCGAACATGAACGGTACAGTCAAATGGTTTAACGCAGAAAAGGGCTATGGCTTCATCTCTAACGATGAGGGCGGCGAGGATGTATTTGTGCATTTCTCCGCGATCCAGGGCGAAGGCTTCAAGACTCTGGAAGAGGGTCAGAAGGTGACCTTCGAGACCGAGCCCGATCCCAAGAACAGCGAGAAGCTGCGGGCTGTCAACGTCCAGAAGATCTAAATTTCCTGGAGCATGGAAAAGAGGGGGAGAAGAAAGCTTCTTCCCCTCTTTTTATTTTTCTGCGGTTCCCGGGGTTGACAAACCTTTTCCGGTTCGTTATAATAAATAGCGCTGTGATACGCGGGCGTAGCTCATCTGGTAGAGCGCCACCTTGCCAAGGTGGAGGTAGCGAG
>CAZBDS010000019.1:0-14527 GCA_964490735.1 uncultured Acutalibacter sp.
ACAACGCCCTGCGCAGCCTGCTGCTGGACCAGCGGATCGACTGGGAGACGCTGATCGACTTTTTCCAGAAGAAGCGGCCTTCTCTCAACAGCCTGCTCATGGGGGAAGACTTTCTCAACGTTGTGTCAGAGCTGTACCAGATCCATTACAGCCAGGTGGTGTTTTCCGATTTTCTGTGGATGATGCGTTCCATCTATCTGCCGCTGTTTTTAACGCTGGAAACGCGCATGCCCCAGGCGGATCTGTACCACTGCCTCTGCACCGGCTATGCCGGCGTGCTGGGCAGCATGGGTAAGCATCTGTACGGAAGCCCGATGATGATCTCGGAGCACGGGATCTATACCCGGGAGCGGGAAGAAGAGCTGGTGAAAGCCAAGTGGGTCCAGGGCCTGTACAAGAACGTGTGGATCAACCAGTTCCGGAAGATGTCCCGGCTGTCCTATGACCGGGCGGACCTGGTGACCAGCCTGTACGAGCAGGCCCGCGTTCTCCAGGTAGAGCTGGACTGCCCGGCCCAGAAGACCATGGTTACCCCCAACGGCATTCCGGTGGATTCTTTCCAGAATCTGCCGGGCAAAACGGAAGAGGACAAGGGCTGGATCAACGTGGGGGCGGTGCTGCGCGTTACCCCCATCAAAGACGTAAAGAGCCTGATTCAGGCCTTCAGTTTTGCCAAGGAGCGGGAACCGGCCCTGAAGCTGTGGATTATGGGCCCCTGGGACGAGGACGAGGAGTACGCCCGGAGCTGTTTCACCATGGTGGAGGATCTGGGGCTGAAGGACGTGGTGTTTACCGGCCGGATCAATGTTAAGGACTATCTGGGCCGCATGGATATGACGATTCTCACCAGTATCAGCGAGGGCCAGCCCTTGACTGTACTGGAAAGCTTTGCCGCCCATCTGCCGGTGATCGCCACCGACGTGGGCAACTGCAGGGGCTTGATCCAGGGAGAGGGGGACGGCCTGGGCGAAGCCGGTCTTGTCACCCATGTCATGAACCTGGAAGAGATCTCTCAGGCGATCCTTTATATGGCCCACAGCCCGGAAGAACGCCGGAAGATGGGAGAGATCGGGTATCAGCGGGTGTCTGCCCGCTACCGCGACGTGCAGATGCACGAGGTGTACCGGCAGATCTATCAGGACTTTTCTCCGAAGGAGAAGAAAGAGGAGCCTTGACCGGCTGCCGGAACTTGAAAGGCCGTATCCACAAGGGGAATGCGGCGGCAGCGGCGGGTTCGTTTTTGGAATATAGGAGGCGGAGCGTATGGCCGGTATCGGCGTTAGACTGAATAAGCTTTTTCGAAAGGGATCCATCACGTCGGGACTGGCAGGCGTGGTTTACGGGTCCTGCCTGACGGTGACGCCAATGGTGCTGGTGATTGTGGTGCTGCTGCTGACCCAGTGGCTGCTGGGCTTTCGGACGCTGGACTATTATTCCAGGGCGCTGTTTTCCAGCACGTTCCTATACATCTTTATTTTCGGCCTGCTTTCCGCGGCGCCATTTAACTCGGTGCTGTCCAAGTACATGCAGGACGCCATCTTTGAAGAACGCTATCAGGACATTTTGCCCTGCTATTATGTGGGGCTGACGCTGAACGTTCTGTTCAGCTGCCTGATGGGCGTTCCCTTCTGTCTTTGGGAGCACTTTGTGGGACAGGTGCCGCTGGGCTATGTGTTTACAGGGTTCTGCGGCTTCATTTCCATCGTGCTGGTCTTTTACTCTATGATTTACCTGTCTATCTGCAAGGATTACGGCCGGATCTCCATTTTTTTCCTGGTGGGTATGGCATTTAGTTTTGTGCTGTCCCTGATCCTCCATTTTCTGGTGGGGTGGGAGGCCACGAGAAGCATGCTGTTTGCCTTTACCGCCGGCTTCTTCCTCATTGCCGTGCTGGAGTTCGGCTCTGTCCGGCGGTATTTTGTGGGCAACAGCAACCGGTTCCGTCCGGTACTGCGCTATTTCCGGAAATACTGGCATCTGGTTGTTACCTATATCGCTTACACCCTGGGGCTGTATATCCACAATTTCGTGTTCTGGAACACCGATATGCGCATGATTGTGGCGCGGTCCTTTGTTTCCAATCAGTCCTACGACATGGCGTCCTGCCTGGCCCTGTTTACCAATATCTCCGCCACCGTTATTTTTATCGCCCGGGTAGAGATGTTCTTCCACGACCGTTATAAGGCCTATTCCGAGGCGGTGATCGGCGGCCGGCTGTCCGACATTCAAAACACCAAGCGCCAGGTGTTCCGGGAGGTTGCCAACCAGTTGATGGATCTGGCGCGGCTTCAATTTATCATCTCGGTGGCGGCGTATCTGATTTTTATGGTAGTGATGCCCCGCGTTGGCTTTGCGGGCCTGGTGGTGAAGATTTACCCCTGCATGGCGGCGGGCTACTTTATCCTGTTCCAGATGTACGCGGAGATTTTGTTCCTGTACTATTTCAAAGACGCCTGGGGCGCCGTTTTCACATCGGTAAGCTTCTGCCTGGTTACGCTTTTGGCCAGTATTGTCGCCACCCATCTGCCGCCGATCTGGTACGGGATCGGCGTGGTCATCGGCTCCTTTGTGGGCTGGAGCGTCGGCTATTTCCGGCTGCGCTGGACGGAACGGCATATGGACCGGCAGGTGTTCTGCCAGGGGGACCTGATCAGCCAGGGCAAGGGCCCGCGCCCGACAGATCTGGTGTACCAGCGGGCCCGGGAACAGGAATAACAGAGGGGGAACTTTATGGGAACGACAGCGATTATGCGGTGCGCGATTGTGGGAATTGGACTGCTGCTGGTGATTTTCAGCTTCTGGTTTCACGCGCGGAAAAGAATGAGTTCAGACCTTGCAACCGTGTGGTGTATTTTGGGCTTCCTCGTGGTGCTCGTCGGGGCGGTACCGGTGCTGTCCGGATGGCTTGGCGCGATCTCCGTGTGGACGGGGATCGCGCTGCTGTGCGTTGGCACGGCCTGCCTGATAGGGGCGTTCCGGATCTGCCTGATGATTTCCCGGCTGATGACGGAAAATCAGGAGCTGGCCATGATGGTGTCCCTGCTGATGCCGGAGCATCAGCGGAAAGAGGAAGCAGGCGGAAAAGAACCGGAGGACAATTCCGAGGAAGAGTGTGGCGCCCATGAAGAAGGTACTGTTTGTCATTAACACCCTGGGCGTGGGCGGGGCGGAACGGGCCCTGATGGACCTGCTGGACTGCCTGGACAGCAATGCCTATGCCATTGACCTTTATGTGCTGCTGCCCCGGGGCGAGCTGGCGGCCCAGGTGCCAAAGCATGTGCGGGTGCTGAACAAACATCTGGAGGCCAAGTCGGTGCTGGACAGCGCCGGACGCCGGGCGCTGTTCCGGAAGGTGCTGTCCTGCTTTTTTCGCAACGGGCGGTGGTTCCACAAGCTGGGCGGTGTGCTGCGGGATTTAGGGCCCATGCTCCGCAGCCGCCGGGTACAACTGGATAAGCTGTTGTGGCGGGTGGTGTCTGACGGGGCGGCCCGGCCGGAAGAGGAGTACGATACGGCGGTGGCCTGGACCGAAGGAGGCGCCACCTATTTTGTGGCGGATTATGTGAAGGCCGCCAGGAAGCTTGCCGTTTTTCACACCAATTACGAACAGAGCGGATACAGCCGCGCGCTGGACCAGGACTGCTGGGCCCGGTTCCAGCGGATCTTTCTTGTATCGGAGGAAAGCAGGGCGGGGTTTCTGCAGGCCTATCCGGAATATGAGGACAAGGTCCGGGAGCTCCCCAATATCGTCAACCAGGAGAAGATCCGCCGCCTGGCACAGGAACCGGGCGGCTTTTCCGATGGTTATGAGGGCCTGCGCCTGCTCAGCGTGGGACGGCTCATCTATCTGAAAGCCTTTGACGTGGCCATCGACGCCATGAAGCTGCTGAAGGACGCGGGTTACCGCGCGCGGTGGTATGTGCTGGGCGAGGGGGAGCTGCGGGGAAGCCTGGAACGGCAGATTGCCGCCCTGGGCTTGCAGGAGGACTTTGTGCTGCTTGGGACCACGGGGAACCCTTACCCCTACTTTGCCCAGGCTGACGTGTACGTTCACATCAGCCGCTATGAGGGCCGGAGCATCGCCATTCAGGAGGCGCTGACACTGGGCTGCGCCGCAGTCCTTTCCGACGCCAGCGGCAACCGCTGCCAGATTGAGCACGACCGGGACGGCCTGCTGTGCGCCCTGGAGCCGGAGTCGGTGGCCAGGACCATCGGGCTCTTGCTGGACGACCCGGAGCGGCGCAGGCGTTTGGGCGCCGCGGCCATGGAGAAGAAAACACCGGGCAGCGAAGTGTCCGGGCTGCTGGAATTTTGAGGGGAGGATTGGGAAATGGGGAAAAAAGAACTTCTGGTGATTATGCCCGCCCACAACGAGGAGGAAAACCTTCCGCCGCTGCTGGACCAAATGGAGGCGAGCGGGATCTTTCAGACGGCGGACCTGCTGATCATCAACGACGCCTCGGAGGACGCCACCGGGCGGATCATTGCCGAACGGGGCTGCAAAAGCGTTACCAACGTGTTCTGCCTGGGCTATGGCGGCTCCATACAGGTGGGATATAAGTACGCGGTCCGGGAAGGCTACCGGTACGTGATCCAGATGGACGCGGACGGCCAGCACGACCCCAAGGATATTCCGGTGATCTACCGGCGCCTGCTGGAGCAGGACGAAACGGGGCGGAGCCCGGATATTGTACTGGGTACGCGGTACTGCGAGGGCAATATTTACTTTAAGCTGTCTCCGGCCAAGCGGCTGGCCCACCTGATGTTCCGGGTCCTGATCCGGCTGATAACGGGCCATGTGGTCAGCGATCCCACCACCGGCCTGCAGGGGCTGAGCCGTCCGGCGTTTTCCTGCTATGCCCAGTACAACAATTTCGATGTGAGATACCCGGACGCCAACATGCTGCTGCAAATGCTGCTTTTGAATTACCGGGTGGTAGAGGTGCCCGTCGTAATGCACCCACGTGTGGCGGGCACAAGCATTCATTCGGGCCTGAAGCCCATCTGGTATATGATTCGAATGCTGTTCAGCACTATGGCTGTGGCGTTTCGCATTAAAGTCTTGAAAATTGGCCTGAAGGACAGGCGGGCGTAACGGAGCTGCGGAAGGGGCGATTCTTTGGACATTGCATATTGGGTCTTTGAATTTCTGAAGGTCCTTGCAGGATATCTTCTGCTGGGGTACGCTTGGCCCCGGACCGTATTCGCGAAGCATCTGAACGGGAAATCGTCGGTTTATCAGTTTTCCTTCTGCACCACCGTGCAGACGGTGCTGGTCAACACGGTGGTGCTGGGACTGGGACTGCTCCATATTCTGAACGCCTGGACGGTGCGCATTGTGTTTTACGGTGTGCTGCTGGCGGTGCTGTACCGGCGGCTGGGGCTGTCCCTGGACCGGGCGGACCAGCTGCTGCAAGCTTTGCCGGTGGTCCGGCTGAAGCTGCAGTTCAGGCGGCTGCGCCGCTGGGTATGGGACTGGTCCCGGCGGACAGCCCGGGCCCTGCGGGCCCACTGGCTGGAATATCTGCTGCTGGGGGCTCTTTCGGTGTACGCGCTGTTCTATTTTTCCTGGAGCGCGTTTCAGGCCCATTCTTATGGATTTGGCGATCAGTACGTTCACCATTCCTGGATCTACGGCCTGATGGAGGGAAAGGTTTTCTCCGGCGACGTTTATCCGGAGGCCATGCACTGCATGCTTTACGCCATTCACACCCTGCTGGGCGTGCGGGCTTACAGCTTAATGCTGTTTTTCGGCAGTATTCAGGCCGTTGTCTTTTTGATTGCGGCGTATTGCTTTTTGCGGGAGATTTTTGTCTCGCGGTATACGCCTCTTTTTGTTTTGGCCCTGTTTGTGCTGCTTTCCACCGAAGGGTTTATTTCCATGCTGGGTATGGCGCGTCTGCAGTACACGGTTCCGATGGAATTCGGCCTGGCGCCCCAGTTCCTGTGCGCGGCCCATCTGATCCGCTATTTGCGGGAGGACCGGGAGCCTTACGGAAAAGGAAAACTGGCAAACTATATTCTCAGCCCGGATCTGTTCCTGTTCGCGATGGCGCTGGCGGCCATGACCGCGACCCATTTTTATCCGGTGATTATGGCGTTTTTCATGTGCCTTGCCGTGGCGCTGCTCTACCTGCGCCGGGTATTTTCCAAAAAGCGTTTTTTGCCGCTGCTGGCTTCCGTGCTCTGCGGACTGCTGATTGCCGTGGCCCCCATGGCGGGGGCCCTGGCCCAGGGGATCCCCTTCCAGGCCTCTATGGACTGGGCCGTGAGCGTGATAGAGGGAACGGCCACCGAGCAGCATGGATCCAGCCAGGAAATGGAAGAGCTGCAGCAATGGCTGAAGGATAGCACCGTTCCTCTTTCGGAAAAAATTGGGCCGGCATTGGGATATGTGAGCAGGTTCCTCAAAGGGGAATTTGAGCTGCTGAGCGGCGACGGGGAGGGCGGCCACTTAATTTACCTGTTCATTGCGGTTTTGATCGCTTGTCCTCTGGCTGGGCTGACGATGGCGCTGCTGCGAAAACTGGCGGCGGGCCGGCTGAAGGGGAAAGGGAGCGGCCTGCGCGTACCGGGCGGATACTATTTGCTGCTGCTGATGTCTTTATTCTTCTTTGCGGTGTATGTTGTACCCAATTTCGGACTGCCGGAGCTGCTGAACGGCTACCGGATCTACACCACGGTACGGATGTTGCTGCTGGGAGCCGCCGTGATTCCGCTGGATCTCATTCTGATTGCGCTGAACCGGGAGCTGCAGCAGGGCGGCGTACAGGGTGTTGCGGCCGCTTGCTTTGCGGTCATCTGTGTCTGGTCCTGCAGCGATGAGTATTACCACGGCTATCTGCGCTATGAGCTGAGCCGCTATCCTGCCGAGGTGGCCGCCATGAATCAAATTATCGGCGGGTACGATAAGAACACCTATACGGTGGTGTCTCCCACCGACGGGCTTTATCACGTCATCGAATACGGGCGGCACGAAGAACTGCTGGATTTTGTGCGCGGGACAGAGGAGGAACGGTACTTCCTGCCCACAGAACACGTCTTTATCTTTGTGGAGAAGAAACCCCTCGATTACGCCCAAACCCACTTTTCCATTGGGCCCAGATGGCTGGGAATGGAAAGGGACGCGGGGAAGTGGGGCAGCCTGAACCAGGAGATCTTGTCGACGGAAGTCTCCAGGGAAGCGGCGGAGCAGGAGACCCCGTCGCAGGTGCCTGATTTTGAAAACTACAGGGATTCGGAGAGCCGCACCATTTTGGAATCCAAGGCCTATTACTGGTGCCAGCGCTTTATGGAACTCTATCCCCGGGAGATGAGCGTATACTACGAGGACGACTCTTTTGTGGTCTACCATTTTCAGCAGGAGGTCAACTCGCCCTATGACCTGGCGATCGACTATGAAGAAAAGTAAGCGGACGCTGCCGCGCCGGCTTGTGACGTTCTGCCCTTTTTTAATCCTGCTGGCGGTCTTTCTGCTGGTTTTGGGCTGGTATTCTATCACTGGGGGTGTGGAGATGAGCGTGCGGCGGTTTGAAGAATCCGGAAGGCAGCTGGAAAACCCTAACCGGGGCTTTTACCACATGTACACCTTTCTCCTTGAGGACGAGGCGGTGGATTATTCCTCTCAGATCGAGCAGTTTTACAGCTGGGAGGAAGAGCCTGCCTCCATGACGATGGTGGAAATCAACTTGAAAACTTACCGGGCAGGGGAGATCAGCTCTGCCGGCCTGGAAAACCTGGAGGCGCTGTTTGCGGCCCTGTCTGAGGGCGGCCGGCCGCTGGTGGTGCGTTTCCTGTACGACTGGGACGGAAAGAGCATGGAAACGGAGCCGGACAGCCTGGAGGTGATTTTGCGCCATATGGAGCAGGCAGGGGAGATCCTCCGGCGGCATGAGGATTCCATTTTTACCCTGCAGGGCCTTTTCATCGGGTCCTGGGGGGAAATGCACGATACCCGCTACGATTCCGTCCAGGACCTGCGACGTCTGGCGGAGAAGCTGGCCAGTGTTACCGGGGCCAGGCTGGCGGTGCGGACCCCGGCGCAGTGGCGGCAGATCACCCGGAACGGGACGGACACCGTCCTGGCGGCTCGTCTGGGGCTGTTTAACGACGGCATCATGGGCAGCGAGACAGATCTGGGCACCTATGATATGGCGGCCCAGCAAGAGCAGCAGCGGTCCCGGAGCCAGGAGCTGGAGTTTCAGGAAGAGCTGTGCCGGAGTGTGCCCAACGGCGGCGAGGTGGTGGTGGATAACGTCTGTAACGACATTGAAAACGCCATCAGGGATCTGGAACAAATGCGGGTTACCTACCTGAACCGGGATTACGACGCCGAAGTGCTGCAAAAATGGGCCAACGCCCGGCTGAGCGGGGGAGGCTGCTTTGAGGGAATGGACGGGCTGACCTATGTAGAACGGCGCCTGGGCTACCGGCTGTTTATCGGCAAGGCGAAATTGAGCAAGCCCCTGTGGCAGCAGCGGATCTATGTGGAGGCGGAGTTCCGGAACGCGGGTTTTGCCCCGCTGTACACCGAGCCGGAGGTGACTCTCACCCTACGGGACGAGGACGATACCCTGATCGGGGAGTATCCGGCAGAGCATTTCCTGCGGGATCTTACCGGCGGCAGGGATACCGGCAAAACCTCTGCTGTTCGGGGGATCATTCCGCTGGAGCAGCTTTCAAAAGGCATTTATCAGGTCTATCTTGACCTGAAGGACCCGGCTTCCGGAGAGCCGATCCTGCTGGCCAACACCCAGGACAGGAGCTCCAACGGCTATTTGCTGGGGGAATTTCAGGTCCTCCGCTGACCCGGAGAAAAACTGAAAAGGGAGCAGATCCAGGCACCGCGCCTGGATCTGCCCCCTTTCTATATTTTCTCTCGATTTCTTTTCGAAGAGGAGCCGCAGCGCGTAAAGTGAATGCGAAAAAGATAGTTACAGCGCGGGCAGCGCGATAAAGGCATAAAAAAACCTAGCGGCGCGACGTGCCGACCGCTAGGTCTGGCGGAGATGAAGAGATTTGAACTCTTGCGCCGGGGAACTCCCGGCCTACCGCATTTCGAGTGCGGACCCTTCAGCCACTTGGGTACATCTCCACTGTGCAAATATAAAAACATTCTAGCGTGAGCGGGAAGAAAAGTCAAGTATTTCCCACGAAAGGTTGACACGGACGGGGGAGAAAGGGTAAAATAAGCTTGAATTCAAAAAACAACCTGGGGACAGTCTGCGCTTTTTTGCGAAGACCGTCTTGTTTTGCCGAGAAAGGAAGTTGGTTTTTTTGAAGAGCAGATTTTGCTTATCGGTCCGGCTGCTGGGAGCGGCGCTTTGCCTGGCGCTGGTTCTGTGCGGCTTTGCGGGCTGCTCCCAGATGGGAAATATCGTTTCAGGCGTAACCGCTCAGACGGGCGAGTTCCCCGTGCAGATCGACGAGGTGACCATCGCCTCTAAGCCTCAGAAGGTCGTGGTGCTTTCCCCTGCCCTGGCCGACGTGGTGCTGGCCCTGGGCTGTGAGACGCAGCTGGCAGCGGGCAGTGAGGAATGCACCCAGGAGAGCCTTCGGTCCCTGACGAAGATTAACGGGACAGACCCCCAGGCCATTGTGGGCGCCGGACCAGACCTGGTGCTGGCTGGCAGTTTGGACGAAAGTGTGCGGTCTTCCCTGCGGGAATCGGGGATCACCGTTCTGGAAGTCGCGCCGGCCGTGGACCGGGAAGACTTTGAGCGCATGTACGCCCAGGTGTCTTCCGCCCTTTTGGGCGGCGGCGCCGGATACGACAAGGGCATTGAGACTGCCCAGGGGATTTTTACCACCCTGGACGACATCAACCGGATTGTGCCCAAGGAAAAAATCATTACCGTCTGCTACCTCTATGACCTGGAGGGGCGGGCGGTGACCGGCGACATGTTCGGCAGCACCATTATGAGCTATGCCGGAGCTACCAACGCGTTTAAGAGCCTGTCGGGCGGAAGCTACGACTTTGACACGCTGCGGAGATCCAACCCCAACGTGATCTTCTGTCCGGAAGAGCTGAAAGACCAGATCCTGCGCAGCAGCAGTTACTGGGAGCTTCAGGCCGTGCAGGACAGCCAGGTGATCGCTATGGATCCCAGCATGATGGAATGGCAGGGCAGGACGGTGGTGTCCGCCGCCCTGGAAATCAGCGGGACCTGCTTCCCGGAGCTGACGCAGGAGCGTTCCATGCATGTGACGGATCCCACCGATGATATTGAGTCCCAGGTGAGCTCCATGCTGGGGGAGCCTTCGCCGGAACCCTCCGGCACCGGCTCGGAAACTTCCTCTTCCGTGGGGGACTCTTACTCCACGCTGCGGGAAGGCGACCAGAGCGAGGACGTTTTGAAGATGCAGACCCGCTTGGAGGCCCTGGGCTTTCTGGACGTGGAATACGACGGCCATTACGGTGAGTACACCGCCCAGTGCGTCCGGGAGTTCCAGAAGGTAAACGGACTGCCCGAGACCGGCGTGGCCGACGGGGAGACCCTGAAGCTGCTGTACTCCATCGGGGCGAAGAACAAGGATGGAAATATTGCCGAATGAGAAAGAAATGAAAAGGAAGCAGGGATAGAAAGTTTATGGCAGTACTTACGAGAGACAAATCTTTTTACCGGAATTTGGTGACGCTGGCTATCCCTATTTCCTTGCAGAACCTGATCACCTTTGCAGTGAGTTTCGCGGACAATCTGATGATCGGCTCTCTGGGAGACAACGCCGTTTCCGGCGTGTATGTGGGGAACCAGATGCAGACGGTTCTGCAGATGTTTGTGGCGGGTATTGAAGGGGCCATTTTGATCCTTGCCGCCCAGTACTGGGGCAAAAAGGATACGGGAAGCATTCGCAAGGTGGTTTCCATCGGTGTGAAGACCGCGCTGGCGGTGGGCGTTTTGTCCACACTGGCGGCGGTGCTGTTTCCGGCTTCCATTATCCGGCTGTTTACGGCGGAGCCCGGCGTAATTGCGGAAGGGGCCGCCTATCTGCAGATTGTGGGCTTTACATACCTGTTTTTCTGTATTTCGCAGGTGATGATCGCCTCCATGCGCAGCGTGGAGACGGCCAAGATAGGACTGTACATTTCCATTTTGGCCCTGGTGGTCAACGTGTCGCTGAACTATGTGCTGATTTTCGGCAAGCTGGGCTTTCCGGCCATGGGGGTGCGGGGCGCGGCGGCAGCTACGCTGATCTCCCGGATTTTGGAAATGCTGGCGGGGCTGCTCTATGTGTTCGTCGTCGATAAAAAGCTGAAATTCGGGTTCCGGGACCTGCTGCACACCGACCGGAATCTGCTGAAGGATTTTGTGCGGTACGGCCTGCCCATTATCGGCGGGCAGGTGGTGTGGAGCATCAACATGCTGGCAAACACCAAGATCCTGGGTGCTTACACCGGGGAGGTTCTGACCGCCGCCAGCGTGACGGGAATGCTGCACAACCTGGTCTATGTGTGGATGAACGGCCTTTCCGGCGCGGTGGGCATCATCACAGGCAAGACCGTGGGAGCCGGAAAATATGAAAAGATGAAGGAATACGCCAAGACGGTGCAGATGATCTTTCTGTTTGTAGGGCTGATCTCCGGCGCCCTGGTGTTTTTGCTGCGGGACAGCTTTATCAGCTGGTATCCGGGCATCAGCGCGGAAGCCCAGGATTTCTCCCGGCAGTTTATCAACGTGATCTCCGTCACCATCATCGGCACCTGCTATCAGGCGGCCTGCCTGTTCGGGCTGGTAAAGTCCGGCGGGGACATTTCCTTTGTGTTTAAGAACGACACCATCTTTGTGTTTTTGGTGGTGCTGCCCTCGGCGCTGATCGCCCAGTATTTGGGGGCTCCGCCCTGGGTGGTGTTTGCCGCCTTGAAATGCGACCAGATTTTGAAATGCTTTGTGGCGCTGGTGAAGATTAACCGCTACAACTGGATGAAAAACCTGACCCGGGACGCCCCGGCGGAGGTGGCGGGTGAGTAACACGGCAAGAAGCCGCTCCCTGCTGGGGAGCGCTATGCTGATGCTGTGCGCCTTTATCTGGGGCACGGCCTTTGTGGCCCAAAGCGTGGGCATGGACCATTTGGGGCCTTTTACCTTCAATGCGGTCCGCAGTTTGATCGGCGGCGCGGCGCTGGTTCCGGTGGCCTGGCTTTCGGGCCGGATCGAGCGGAGCCGGCAGCCTGTCAGCCGGGAAAAGGGAAGCTTTTGGAAAAACTGCCGGCCGCTGGTGACGGGCGGCGTCGTCTGCGGAGTTATTCTTGGGGTGGCCAGCAATTTTCAGCAGATCGCCCTGAAGAGCGTGTCGCCCGGAAAGGCCGGGTTTTTAACGGCCCTGTATATTGTGATCGTGCCCCTGCTGGGGCTGTTCTTGGGAAAGCGCCCGGGCTGGAAGGTCTGGGTCGCCGCCGGGGCGGCGCTTTGCGGGCTGTGGTTTTTGAGCGTGCGGGGAGATTTTTCCATTGCGGCGGAGGATCTGGCGCTGATTGCCTGTGCGCTGTTCTTTTCATTCCACATTTTGGCGATCGATCATTTTTCGCCCAAGGTCAACGGCGTGGCCATGTCCTGCCTCCAGTTTTTTACGGCGGGGCTGCTGTCCCTGGCGGCGGCGCTGCTGTTTGAAACCATTCGCTGGGAGGATATCCTGGCTGCCTGGGGGCCCCTGCTCTACACGGGGATCCTCTCCAGCGGAGTGGCCTATACCCTGCAGATTTTGGGACAGAAATCCGTCAATCCCACAGTGGCTTCCCTGATTATGAGCCTGGAATCGGTGTTTGCCGCTTTGGCGGGCTGGGTGGTGCTGGGAGAACCTCTGTCGCCCAGAGAACTTTTGGGCTGCGCGCTGGTGTTTGGCGCCGTGGTGCTGGCCCAGCTGCCCTCCCGTAAGAAGAGGCAGAACGCCTGAAACCGTATCCTGCGGGCGCAGCCCGTTCTATAAATGATATGCAGTGAGAAAACAACGATTGGGAAGGAGATTGTTATGAGGATTATTGAAACGAAAAGTTATGAGGAAATGAGCGCGCTGGCGGCTTCAATCATCGGGGCCCAGATCCTGCTGAAGCCCGACTGCGTGCTGGGGCTTGCCACGGGCACGTCGCCCATTGGGGCCTATCAGGAGCTGGCCGCCAGCTGCAAGAAGGGTATTTTGGATTTTTCCAAGGTGCGCACGGTGAATTTGGACGAGTACTGCGGTTTACAGCCGGAAAATCCCCAGAGCTACCGGTATTTTATGGACGACCACCTGTTCAGCCGCATTAACATCGACCGTGCCAACACTTTCCTGCCCGACGGCACCGCCGCCGACATGGAGGAGGAAAGCCGCCGGTACGAGGCGCTGATCGACAGCCTGGGCGGGGTGGACCTGCAGCTGCTGGGCATTGGCCGCAACGGCCACATCGGCTTTAACGAGCCCACGGACCACTTCCCCCGGTATGTGCACCAGGTGGACCTGACCCCCAGCACGATTCAGGCCAATTCCAGGCTGTTCGACCGGATCGAGGATGTGCCCACCAAGGCGGTGACCATGGGGATCGGCACCATCATGAAGGCCAGAAGGATTTTGCTGATCGCCGGGGAAGAGAAAAAGGAGATCATTCAGGAGTCCATGTACGGCAAGGTGACGCCGCAGGTGCCCGCTTCGGTGCTGCAGCTGCATCCGGACGTGACGGTAATCACCTGCAAGAGAGGTTGACAAATTCCCGCGGGATTGGTATAATCTGACTGTTGTTTGTTTGTCCGCCAGGAAGGCGGGCAGTCCGGTCAAGCCGGCACAGCATGCAGTTAAAGAACTTACCGCTGTTTACGCAAAAGCCACGAAGGCCAGCGGCCCTTCTCGGAGGAGGGCCCGGTTTCCGCGGCTTTTTTGGTGAAAGTCAAGGAGGAAAAAACATGACAAAGACGAAGAAGTATATTTGGGAAATGGTGATTGCCGCGCTGTGTGTGGCTCTTGGCGTGGTGCTACCGGTCGCGGTGCACGGCATTCCCAACGCGGGGAGCGTTCTGCTGCCCATGCACCTGCCGGTGCTGCTGTGCGGCCTGCTGTGCGGCCCCGCTTACGGCCTGGCCTGCGGCGTCCTGACGCCCCTGCTGTCCAGCCTGATCACCTCGATGCCGCCTGCCGCCATGCTGCCCAGCATGATCTGCGAGCTGGCCATGTACGGCCTGGTGGCCGGCCTGATGGTCCTCATCATTCGCACGGGCTCCCAGGCAGCCAACGTGTACATTTCCCTGGTGGCCGCCATGCTGGTGGGCAGGGTGGTTTACGGCATTGTAAACGCCCTGGTGTTCCGGGCGGGCGAGTATTCCCTGCAGATGTGGCTGACGGCTTCCTTTGTCACCGCGCTGCCCGGTATCGTCATTCAGCTGGTGCTGCTGCCGCTGGTGGTGCTGGCCCTGCGGAAAGCCAAGCTGGCGTTTCAGCCTTAAAAAAGAGTAAAGAAAAAGCCTTCCGGAAGGATTTCCCCTCCGGAAGGCTTTTTTATGTTGGAAAGCGCTGGGTTCAGTCTTTCAGAATGACGCCGTTGCCGTCGTACAGGCGGGCG
>CAZBDS010000020.1:0-12045 GCA_964490735.1 uncultured Acutalibacter sp.
AGGATCTCGGCGGCGCCCCGGTTTACCAGGGCCATGGCGTTGTGGTACTGATGGTTTTCCGCCACGTTGGGAGAGGGGACCAAAATGGAGGCCTTGGATTTTGCCTCAATCTCCGTCAGCGTCATGGCCCCCGCCCGGCCGATAACCAGGTCGGCGGCGGACAGGCATTGGGGCATGTTGTCGATGTACTCCAGCAGACGGATCTGGGGATTGGCCTTCAGATCCAAGCCGAACTCGGCGCATTCCTCCAGAAACTTCTCGTCGTGCTGGCCATAGCCGTGAATGTGCTGGTACCGGCCCTCTTTTGCGCTTTGAGCCAGCATATAGGCGGCGGCCCGGTTCAGGGCGGAGGCCCCCAGGCTCCCGCCGAAGGAGAGCACCACCGGCCGCTCGTCCAGGCCCAGCGCCTTGCGGGAAGCTTCCCGCTCCGCCGCCAGCACCTCGCCCCGCACGGGGTTTCCGGTCACCACACAGTTGACGGAAGGGTCGAAATATTTTTTTGCGTCGGGCACAGCCAGCATCACAGTCTTCACGGACTTTGCCAGCATTTTTGTGGTCACGCCCGGATAGGCGTTGGATTCGTGGATCACGCAGGGAATCCCCAGCTTGGCAGCCTCCCGGATCACCGGCCCGCTGACGTAGCCGCCGGTGCCCACGCACACGTCCGGCCCGAATTCCCGCAGGATCTTCTTGGCCTCGGCGGTAGAGGTGAACACCTTCACCACCGTCTGGGCGTTGCGCACCAGGTTTTTGGGCGTCAGCTTCCGCTGGAAGCCGGAGATGTGGATCGTCCTGATCTCGTAGCCGGCTTTTGCCACCAGCCGCTCCTCCATGCCGCCCTTGTTGCCCACGTAGAGGATCTCCGTCTCCGGCTCCTTCTGCCTTAAGTAACCGGCGGCGGCCAGGGCGGGATTGATGTGGCCGGCCGTCCCGCCGCCCGTAAACAGCACTTTCATCGCATATCACCTTTTCCGATCGCCCCAGGGGCGTTTATGTCTTTTCCACATTGGCGCTGCGGGAAATGTTCAGCAAAATCCCCATCTCACCCAAAAGCATCAGCAGCGATGTGCCGCCGGAGCTGAAGAAAGGCAGGCTGATGCCCGTGTTGGGCACGGTGTTGGTCACCACGCAGATGTTCAGCACCGCCTGAATGCCCACCTGCAGGGAGATCCCCAGGCCCAGCAGCATACCGAACCGGTCCTTGGCGTGCAGGGAAATATACATGCCCCGCCAGATCAAAAGGCTGAACAGAATGATGACCACCAGGGCCCCCACCAGGCCCAGCTCCTCGCAGACGATGGCGAAAATAAAATCGTTTTGCGGCTCCGGCAGATACAGGTATTTCTGGCGGGACTGTCCCAGCCCCACGCCCAGCAGCCCACCGGAACCGATGGCATACAAAGACTGCCTGGTCTGCCAGGCGTCCCAGGGGTCCAGCTCCGGGCTGAAGGGGTCCAGCCACACGTTGACGCGGCCCATCTGGTAGCCGCCCTTTGTCATAACATAAAAGACCATCAGCGCCACCAGCGCCGAACCGCCGATCACGAACCACCGGGCCCTGGCGCCCCCAATGAACATCAGGGCAATGCCCAGCCCCAAAACAATGATGGTGCCGGACAGATGGGGCTCCGGGAAAATAAGGGCGGCGGGCACCGCCACAATCCCCATGGGGATCAAGATCCCTGCGCGGAAATTCTGCATTTCGTCCATGTGCCGGGAAATATAGTGGGACAGCGCGGCGATCAGCCCAAATTTGGCAATCTCCGAGGGCTGGAACTGCACCCCCAGGGTGATCCAGCGGAACGCGTCGTCCTGGGGCATGCACAGCCAGTAAACGTTCACGTAGTTGCTCAAAAATTTGCAGGCCAGCACAATGGCCAGCAGGATCAGGGATATGCCGTAGATCAGATAGGCAAGCCCGTGGAACCGGTGGTAATCAAAGGTGGAGATAAACAGCATGGCAATTACGCCTACAACGGCAAAAAAGCCCTGCCGCTGGATATAGTAGTAGCTGTTGCCCCCCTCGTTGTAATAGCTGTAGGCAAAGCTGGCGGAAAACAGCATTACCAGGCCGATGGCCAGCAGCACCATGATGAAGATAAAGAGGGGCATATCCAGCCCGTATCCCAGGGAAAACAGGCTGTGCTTGATCTTCCGGCGCTTCATCCGCTCCTCGTGGGTGGGCTTTTCCTGCACGCGCTCGTCTTCCGGCGGCACATAATGCGGGATACGCCGCAGTCCCCGGGCCGCGCGGCTGGGCTGGGCGGCTTCCCCGCCCTGGACTTTTCCCTTGATCGCCATCAGGATCCCCCCTTTTTTAAATTTGGTCCGGCGTTCTCAAATAAGCGGCACGCTACCTGTAGTTTGCGCAGGCAGCGCGGTTTTAGCCAAACATTACGCAAAGGACTGCGGCCGCTCCGCCCAGCAGGGACACAAGCCCAAACACCGTACAGATCTTCACCTCGGACCAACCGCACATTTCAAAATGATGATGAATGGGCGACATTTTGAACAGCCGCTTGCCATGGGTCTTTTTGAAATAGGTCACCTGCAGCACTACCGAAAGAATTTCCGCCCAGTAAATAACGCCGATGGGGATCAGCAGAATGGGCAGGTCCGCGCCAAAGGCCAGGGCCGCCACCATGCCCCCCAGAAACAGGGAGCCCGTGTCGCCCATAAAGACCTTGGCCGGGTGAAAATTCCAGAGCAGAAAGCCCACGCAGGCCGCCGCCGAGGCCAGAGCCATGGCGGAAATGCCCGTCATGGAACAGAGGCTGGCGCAGAGGGCCAGGGCCAGAAACGCAAAGAAAGATACGGTGGAGTTCAGGCCATCGATGCCATCGGTAAAGTTTACGGCGTTCACCAGCCCCACAATGAGCAGCGCGGCCAGAATGTAATAGCCAAAGCCCAGGTCCACCTTCCCCACAAAGGGGATCGTGGTGGCCGTAGTGTTCCCCGCCAGGGCCAAGCTGCCCAGATAGGCCGCCGCCACCGCGAATTGCAGCACCAGCTTCTGGCGTTCCGTCAGCCCCAGATTCCGCTTTTTCACAATGCTGATATAGTCGTCCATAAAGCCGATGGCGCCAAAGGCCACGGCCATGCCCAGCCCGGCGAACAGCTTTGCCTGCATCAGGGCCGTTTCAGAGGCTTCCAGCGCGTAGAAGGCAGGCACGCAGGCGCACACCGCCACCGCAATCCCGATAATAAACATCAGGCCTCCCATGGTGGGCGTGCCCTGCTTCCCCTTGTGCCAGCTGGGCCCCACTTCCCGGATCGTCTGCCCGAAATGCAGCTTGTGCAGGAACGGGATCAGCCATTTTCCCAGCAGGGCCGTAATGCCAAAGGACACCAGCGAAACTGTCAGAAACAAGATGCTTTTCATTTTCAAACCCCTCTTTTGTTCTTTCAGAGATCTTCTAGCCCAGCGTTACAAAGGTCTCCGTATCCACGTTGCTGGCAAAGGTCACGGTGATAACCGTGCCCACTTTTACCTTGTCGCCCGCCGGCACGTCCTGCAGGGTTACGGTAGCCGATTCCGTGGCCGCGCCCGTCACGCTGATCTGCAGGTTGTTGATCATGGCCAGATAGCTGGCGTTTTCCAGATCCAATCCCCGGAAGTCGGGCACCTCTACCAGGATCTCCTGATCGCCGTAGCCCTCGGTGTACAGCACCACCTTGCCCTCTCTGGGAACCGCTCCGCCGCTTTCGGGGATCTGTTCGGTCACCACGGCGTTCCCCTCGTCCTCAACGCCGATCACGCTGTAGGAAAGTCCCAGCTCCTCCAGTTTGCCATATGCCTCGTTCAGTGTCAAGCCCACCAGCGAGGGAGAAACCATATCCAGCTTTTCATATTCCTGCTCGGTGTACTTGGCCTCCACGCCCAGATAGGGCAGGGCCTCCTCCATAATCTTGGCGAAGATGGGGCCCGCAATGGCATTGCCGCCGGTCAGGTTGCCGTTTTCGTATTTGTCCGGCTCGTCAAAGAACACCAGCAGCGCGTACTGGGGATCCTCCGCCGGAGCGTAGCCGCAGTAAGAAGCAATATACTGCATTTCCGCGTCGGGGTTTGTCAGCAGCTCCTGATTGCGCTGGGCCACCTTTTCCGAGGTACCGGTCTTGCCGCACACCCGGTAGCCGGCCACGTAGCCGCCGTTGCCGGTTCCCCCCGTGGCGTTGTCGTACAGAATGGAGGTGATCGTCTTCGAGGTCTCTTCAGAGATCACCTGCCGCCGGTAGCCCGTATCGGCGGTTTTTACAATGTTGCCGTCGCTGTCCACGATGCGGTCCACCACGTGGGGCTTGACAAGATACCCGCCGTTGGCCACGGCCGCGCAGGCGGTGATCATCTGGACCGGGGT
Source organism: uncultured Acutalibacter sp. (assembly GCA_964490735.1). GTDB lineage: Bacteria > Bacillota > Clostridia > Oscillospirales > Acutalibacteraceae > Acutalibacter. Next base: position 4,359 of record CAZBDS010000020.1, read on the forward strand.
GATGGAAAAGTTCTGGCCGAAGGCCTCGGTGGCAAGCTCCGCCGGGCCCATGTCGTTCAGGTCGTGATACAGGCTGGGGGATTCGCCGGGCAGGTCGATGTCCGTGTCCTCTGTAAAGCCGAAGGCCTCCCGATAGCGGCAGAAGGTCTCGGCCCCCAGCTCGTTGCCGATGTGGATAAACCAAGGGTTGCAGGAATTGCACATGCCGTTTCGGAAATCCGTGGTGCCGTGGCCCTCGTGCTTCCAGCAGTCAATGCCGTCCTTTACGCCTTCCACGGCGATATTCCCACTACAGGTCCACAGGCTGTCCTCTGTAATTACGCCTTCTTCCAGCCCCATAGAGCCGGTACACATCTTGAACACGGAACCGGGATAATACGTGTCGCTGACGGCCTTGTTCCGCCACTGCTTGTTCAGGGCGTTGTCGTAGGCCTCGTCCTGTTCTTCCTCGGGCAGCAGCTCAATCTCTTTCAAAATCGTTTCGTCCAGCACGGTAAAGGGGTCGTTGGGATCGTAATTGGGCTTGGTGGCCAGCCCCACGATGGCCCCGGTGTTCACATTCATCATGATGGCCACCGCGCCGTTCTTAATCTTGTATTTTTCAATGCCCTCCGCCAGATATTTTTCCAGAATGCTCTGAACGGTCTCGTCGATGGTCAGCACCAGGTTGTGCCCGTCCTCGGCGCCCACATACTGCTCGTACTCAAAGGGCATGTCGGTGCCCTGGGCATTTTTGGCGGCGACCAGCCGGCCCGCTTTTCCGCTGAGCTCCTCGTCGTAGTAGCGCTCCAGGCCCTCCAGGCCCTGGGAGTCAGACCCGGTAAAGCCCAAAACGTTGGAGGCCACCGTGCCGTAGGGGTAATACCGCTTATAGTCCGGGATCATGCGCACGCCGTTGCTGATCCCGTGCTCCTTCATGTAGTTGTTGATCTCGTCCCGGACCTCCGTCTCCACCCGGCGCTTGATCACGTCGTAGTACGAGCCCCGCACGCCGCTGCGCTCGTAGAGATCCGCTTCGTCCAGCTCCAGGATCTCCGCCAGTCCCTTGGAAAGATCCCGCCGGTTTTCCTCCTTGTCCTGGGCGACCTCGGCGGTGTCATCCGAATCGGGGGCCAGATAGTTGGGCTCCAGCACCACGGTCCAAACACTGGCGCTCTGGGCCAGCACCTTGGTGCCGGTCACGTCGTAGATGGTGCCCCGTTTGGCAGAAAGGCTGGTGCTTTGCAGGCTCTGGTCAATGGCCTTGGTGCTCAGCTCCTCGCCGCGGACGATCTGCCAGCGGAACAGGCTGATCAGCACGGCGCCAAAGCCTGCAAATACCAAAAAGCCAGTCAAAAGCCTGGCTCGAAAAGACATGGTTTCTCTTGTACCCTTTGCCATAAGAGACCTCCTTTCCCGTTTTCCGGGCGGCGAAAAGGCCTTGCCCCGCGGGTTCTCCTGTAGTAAAATGAGAGCCAAGATTCCTCTTGACCCTCTCACACTCAAACTTCAATCAAGATTTCCCACCGTTCCCATCATATTCCGGCAGGGCCTCCCTTATTCCCGGCCAAGCCTCAGATCTCACGCGAACAGGGATCGGATCGCTGCCAGAAGCTTGTCCAGCGCGGAGTCGTCATCGGCGCTCTGCACCACGGTGCCCCGGTCCTTCTGGGCGGCGTTGACATACATCACCTGGCCGCTGGCAATTTTCGTCATGCCCAGCTGATTCAGGGCGTAGTCCTCCACCTGGGCGCCGTTCATAGCCTGAAAGGCCTGCATGTTCAGCTGCACCTCCAGGCTTTGGCTTTCGGCCAGGGTCTGGTTGGCGGCGTTGATCTGCTCGGTGAGCATGGCCAGCTGTTCCTGGCTGTAAACCATGCCTACGGCAATTGCCGCGAATATGGCAAAGCTGACGACGGTGGCCGCGGCCCGCAGCGGGTGGCGCTTGGGTTTGGCGTTTTTCTCCAGCTCTTTTTTCGGGAGCTCCACCACGTTTTTTCGAGGAGCTCGTTCCGGCTGCTCCCGTTTGGGCTGCCGTGCGGGAACCGTATTGCCATAATGGGGCTCAAACAGTGAAAAATCGTACGCTTCAGAACGATTGGCCATGGCAGATCCCCCCTTTCCAGTAATATTATAACGAAATACCCCTTTTATTTTGCCTGTCTCTCGGAGACGCTTTCTCCGGCGCTGCCCGGCTGCCCCGGCTCCTGCCGGGACAAAGCGTCTCCGAGAGACGATACCTGCTTTACTGGTCTTCCAGCTTTTCAATCACCCGCAGCCTGGCGCTGCGAGCCCTGGGATTTTCCTCCACTTCCTGCGCGGAAGGGGCAATTCCCTTTTTGTACACCAGCCGGCCCTTGGGCTTCCTGCCGCAGACGCATACCGGGAAATCTTTTGGACAGATACACCCCTGGCACCACTGGTTCATCTGCTGCTTGACGATCCGGTCTTCCAGCGAGTGGAAAGTGATCACTGCCAGCCGCCCGCCGGGCTTCAAGATGGAAAAGCCGGCTTCCAGTCCTTCCTGCAAGCGGTCCAGCTCGGCGTTTACCGCAATGCGCAGCGCCTGAAAAGTCTTTCGGGCCGGGTGGCCCTGCTCCCGCCTTACGGCGGCCGGCACCGACTGCTTTACGATCTCGGCAAGCTGCCCGGTGGTCTCAATGGGAGCTTCCTCCCTGGCCCGACAGATACCGCCTGCGATCCTGCCCGCATTCTTGTCCTCTCCATACCGGAGAATGATTTCGGTCAGCTCCTGCTGGGAAAGGCTGTTTACCAGCTCCGCCGCGCTGATCCCTTCCTGGCTCATCCGCATATCAAGGGGCGCGTCAAAGTGGTAGGAGAACCCCCGGGACTGGGTGTCCAGCTGATGGGAGGAAACGCCGATGTCCAGCAGAATACCGTCCACGCGGTCGATCCTCTGCTCCCGGGCCAGCTCGTCCATCCGGCAGAAATTTCCCCGGACGATGATGGAATTGGGATATTGAGAAAGCCTTTCCCCCGCCGCCCGAATAGCGTCCGGGTCCTGGTCGATAGAAAGGAGCTTCCCTGTCTTCAGCCTTTGCAGAATGGCTTCGGAATGGCCCCCGCCGCCCATGGTGCCGTCTATCATCACCGAATCCGGCCGGATATTCAGGGCCTCAATGGTCTCCCGAAACAGCACCGGCTTGTGGTGGAACTCCAGCTGCGCCGCCACGGCCTTAAATGCCCAGGGCCTTCATGGCCGCCAGCACGTCCTCGTTGGTCTGCTTGTCGCAGTATTCCTCCCAGGCGGCCGTATCCCAGATCTCCACCCGGTCGATGGCGCCGATGATCGTCAGGTCCTTTTCCAGATGAGCTTTTTCCCGCAGTTTTGGGGGCAGCACAAAGCGCCCCTGCTTGTCAATCTCCACCTCGGAAGCTCTGGAAAAAAAGTACCGCTGAATTCCCGCCGTTTCGGACACCGGGGCGTTTTCCAGCTTTTCCAGCAGCTTTTGAAGAGACTCGGCAGAACGGAGAAACAGGCAGGAGTCAAAACCCAGGCTGACATAGAACTTGTCGCCCAGGTCTTCCCGGAACTTCGCGGGGATCGTCACACGGCCCTTCGCGTCCAGATTATGCTGATATTCGCCTATCAACATAGCCCTCTGCCCTTTCCTTTCCGAAAAACTGCGTCAGAAATGGGATTTCCCGGTGGATTTTATGGAAAATCAGGGAATTATGTCCCATTTTCATCCACCATATGGGATTTCGAACCACTTCATGCCACTATTATAGTGCAGAGGGCCTCTAAAATCAAGAAAAATTATGTAACCCGCCGGCCTAGTGGAAAGCCTCACAGCTCGCACAGAATCTATGTTCGCCACCATTTCCACGGGAACAAAAATTCCCCCCACAATATCTTGTGAGGGGAAAACACATGTTTGTATGGTGGTTAGTCATGTTGTCTAAATTTCTCTGCTTAGATTTGGGAATTTCTCTGAGTTGCCTTGATGTTTTGTCTGGTTTTTCGCAGTTCCGCGAGGTTTTCCGACAAGGACTCGTCGGTTCTGCGCATCAGGTCCTCCACATAGTCGTTGCTGGCCTTGCGCATCTCCTTAAACTTTGCCTGGGCCTGGGCCAGCAGCTCGTTTGCCTTCTGCTGGGCCTGACGTACGAGCTCGTCCTGCTCCACCATGGCCTGGGCCTTCTCCTGGGCCACGCGGATAATGGTGTCCGCCTCCCGGTTGGCCTCGTCGATGATCTGGGCCCGGTCAGCCACGATCGCCCTGGCCTTGCGCACCTCGGTGGGGATCTCTTCCTTGATCTCGTCCAGGATCTGCCGGACCTCTTCGCCGTCTACGAACACCTTGCCGGCGGACAGGGGCATTTTCCAGCCCTTATCCAGCACATCGTACATCTCGTCGATCAAATCCTCGATGGTAGCCTGATTGTTGCTCATATTCAAACCCGTTCCTTTCTGCGGGAAGCGTTTGCCCGGCCTGCGCGTCCGGCCGGCGCTTTCCTGATGTTAAAGATATGGAAATGAGAAGCTGACCTTATTTTTGTGTGCACAGCCTGTCCGCGATGGTCTTCAGGACGCAGGCGGGCACAAAGTGGGAAATATCCCCGCCGAACACCGCCACCTGCTTGACAATGCTGGAGCTTAAAAACATGTGCTCCGAGCTGGTGGGCAGGAACATGGTCTCCAATTCGGGGTTCAGCTTTTTATTGGTCAGGGCCTGCTGGAATTCGTACTCGAAATCCGACACGGCCCGCAGCCCCTTTACAATGGTCAGCGCGCCCTTTTCCCGGGCATAGTCTGCCAAAAGGCCCGTTACGCTGTCCACCTCTACGTTTTCCAAACGCTGGTCTTTGCAGACGATCCGCAGCAGCTCCATGCGCTCTTCAATGGAAAAACTGGCGTGCTTGGTGGGGTTTACCGGGACCGCTACAATAACCTTGTCGAAGATCCGGCTGGCTCGGCTGATGATGTCCAAATGGCCCAGGGTTACCGGGTCAAAGCTGCCGGGACAAAGAGCGGTGCTCACGGCAGATTCCTCCTTTGCGGCAGCTTACGCCTCCCTGCGGTACAGGGTCAGCATGATCTTGCCGTAATGGTATTCCTTGCTTTTTCGAAACTCGCCCGCCTGCTCCGGAAGAATCTCTTCCCGGGCGTGCTCGCATACGATGATCCCGCCGGGGTTCATTCTCTCTGCCGTCAACGGCAGGGCCTGCGGGAGCAGCCCCATACGGTACGGCGGATCCAGAAAGGCAATGTCAAAAGGGGCGCTTTCCCTCCGCAGGTAGCCCAGGGAATCCCCCAGCACCACCACAGAGCTTTCTCCGAAACCGGCGGCGGCAATGTTTTTTTCCACCACCCGAATGGAGTCTCTGGAAACGTCCACAAACACCGCCTGGGCGGCGCCCCGGCTCAAAGCCTCCAGGCCGATCTGTCCCGAACCCGCGAAAAGATCCAGGAAGCGGCGGCCCTCCAGGGAAAAGTGCAGAATATTAAACAGCGATTCCTTCACCCGGTCCGTGGTGGGACGCACCTGCATTCCCTCCAGCGTCGTCAGCTTTTTTCCCCGTTTCGAGCCCGCGATGATCCGCATTTTATCTCTCCAAAACTATCGGTATCGCCTCATTATCCCATTATTTCTGCGATCTGTCAACCATTCGGCAAAATTTCTCAGGATTTTTTGGGATCTTCCTCCACTTTGCCGTGAAAATGCTCGTACACCCGCAGGGCCGCGGGTTTTGTCATGCCGGGGGTCCCCTCCAGCTCTCGGAGGTCCGCCTCGCTGACGGCGGTAACGGTTTTGAAATGCCGCATCAAGGCTTTGGCCCGGGTCTCGCCCACGCCTTCGATAGAAGTCAGCGTGGAAGAGGTCACCGAGCGCTTGCGCTGCTGCCGGTGATACCCGATGGCGAACCGGTGCACCTCGTCCTGAATGGAGGACACCAGCGTATAGGCCCGGCGGGTGGAGCTGACGGCGATCTCTCCGCCGTCCAGGGCGATAGCCCGGGTGCGGTGCCGGTCGTCCTTCACCATGCCGAACAGCGGTACGTCCACGCCCAGCTCGTCCAGCAGGGGCCGGACCGCCGCCACGTGGCCCTTGCCGCCGTCCAGCAGGATCAGGTCCGGCAGGCGGCCGAAGCCCTCCTGCTCCCCCGCCTCCCGGCAGTTCTTGTATTCCTCGAACCGGCGGCGGATCACCTCCCGCATAGAGCCGTAGTCGTCCTGGCCCGAAACGGTTTTGATCTTAAACTTCCGGTAGGCGGATTTTAGGGGCCGCCCATTTTCAAACACCACCATGCCGGCCACGTTGTCCGTGCCGCCCTGGTTGGAAATGTCGTAGGATTCGATGTAGGCCGGGGTTTTTTCCAGGCCCAGCAGCCGCCGGAGCTCGTCCAGGGCCGAGGCGTCCCGGCCGGTGGTGCCCGCGTACCGGGCAATGCTCTCCGCCGCGTTGGAGCGGCACATGTCCGCCAGCTGGCGCTGGTCCCCCCGCTGGGGAAGCAGCAGCTTTACAGTTTTTCCCCGGCGCTGGGTCAGCCACCGGGCGATCAGCTCCTCGTCCTCCACCGGGCCGTCCACCACGATCAGCGGCGGGATCCTGTCCCGGATCGCGTAATACTGCCGCAGAAATTCCGAACGGGCCTCCGGGTCCGGCTGGCAGCCCTCGGTGAGAAAACTCTCCCGGTCGGAAAGCTTGCCGCCGGTAAAGCGGAAGACCTCAAAGGCGGTGTGGGTCTCCCCCTGAGCCAGGGCGAACACGTCCTGTTCCTCCACCCGGCTTGCCACCACCTTCTGGCGGTCCTTCATCTTGTTGATGGCATTGATCCTGTCCCGGAGCCTGGCGGCCAGCTCGAATTCCATGTTTTCGGCCGCTTCCTCCATCTTCTCCGTCAGCACGCGGACAGAAGTGGAGCTGCCGCCCTTGATAAAATCCAGGGCCTCCCCAAAGGCCTCGTTGTAGTCCTCCTCCCGGACCCTGCCCCGGCAGGGCGCGCAGCACTGCTGGATATAATAGTTCAGGCAGGGCCTTCCCTTGCCGAAATCCTGGGGAAATTTCCGGTTACAGGAGGGCAGCTTAAAGATCTTCAGGGCGGAGTCCACCGTCTGCTTGATGGACCAGGAGCTCATATAAGGGCCGATATACTGGGCGCCGTCCTCCGCCGTCTGCTTCACTTCCGTAATCCGGGGCCAGGGCCCGGGGCTTACCCGGACATAGCTGTAACCCTTGTCGTCTTTCAAGAGGATATTGTACTTGGGCTGGTTCTGCTTGATCAGGCTGCTTTCCAGCACCAGCGCCTCAAACTCGCTGTCGGTGACGATATATTCGAACCAGTCCACATTGGCCACCATGCGGCGCACCTTGTTATCATGGTTCTTTTCCGAGCCAAAATACTGGCTCACCCGGTTTTTCAGGGCCTTCGCCTTGCCGATATAGATGATGGTCCCGGTCTTGTCGTGCATGATGTATACCCCGGGGTCCAGCGGCAGCTTCATGGCCTTTTGGCGCAGCTCGCGCCGCTTTTCATTTTGTTCCATAACGTCACCTGTGAAAGGGAAAATCAAAAAGATTGGGTGTAAGCAAAAGAAAGCACCGGTAGCGGGTGCTTTCTTTTGCTCTCAGATACAGAAATGCTGAATTGTCTCAATTACTCGGCAAACCCGGTATTTACCAGATCCACCAATGCGTCTACGGCCTGCTGCTCATCGGAGCCGTCGGCGATAATGCGGATG
>CAZBDS010000020.1:12055-14398 GCA_964490735.1 uncultured Acutalibacter sp.
GACAGAACACCCAGCAGGCTCTTGGCGTTGACCCGGCGTTCTTCCTTTTCCACCCAGATGGAAGCCTTAAACTCATTGGCTTTCTGAATGAAGAACGTGGCGGGACGAGCATGGAGCCCGACCTGATTCTGAACCAGAACTTCCTTTGCACACATGCACATTCACTCTCCTACGCAGTTTTAAAGTAAGACGGCAGAAACCGTCTAAAGAACAGACATGAACTGGAAAACAAGAATATTATAGCATATTTCAGACCGCCGTCAACAAGTCGAAATCATTTTTGGATTCCTGAACAGACCCTGAAAAAATACGGCAAGCGGGTTTGTGCAATTTGCTTAGCTTGTTGAAAACTTTTTGCCCACTTTGATACCAAAGCCGTCGCGGATTCCCATATCCTGTAGTCCTCACGAAACCGGAAGGCAGCGGTAGCGCCTTGGTTCTTTCCCTTCCTCCCGATTGTGGGACGCTTTTCTCCCCTTTATGCAGGAAGGAGGGCAAAGAGCAATTTCACAAAAATTATGTCAACTAACCCCTGCTTTTGGTGTTGGGTTCAAGATTTATGTCAACCAAATCAATCCCCGCTTGTTCCAACAGGTCGGGGCGGTTTTGGGCCGTTACCAAAAGAGACTGTTCCCTCCGCCACTGCCGGATCTTTTCGTGGTGGCCGCTGAGCAGCACCTCCGGCACCGCCCTGCCCCTCCAGACTTCCGGCCGGGTGTACTGGGGATATTCCAGCAGGCCGGAAAAATGGCTTTCCTCCGTAAAACACTCCTCATCGGCCAGCACACCGGGAAGCATGCGGCTGACGGCGTCGGTCAGGATCATGGCGGGCAGCTCCCCGCCGGTGAGGACATAATCGCCGATAGAAATCTCCTCGGCCTCATATTCCTCCAGCAGCCGCTGGTCCACGCCCTCGTAGTGGCCGCAGAGAATGCACAGGCTCTCCCGCTGCGCCAGTTCCCGGGCCTTCCGCTGGGTAAGCACCGGGCCCCGGGGAGACATATAAAGTATATGCGGGCAATGTCCCAAATGTTCTGTCAGGGCGTCGATCCCCCGGGCAAAAGGTTCCGCCATCAACAGCATGCCCTTGCCTCCGCCGAAGGGCGTGTCGTCCACCCGGCGGTTCCGCTGGTCCGGTGAAAAATCTCGAAGCTGGTGGCAGCAGACCTGCAAAGCCCCCTTCTTCCGGGCCCGGCCGATAATACTGTGATCCAGCGCCGCCGGGAACAGCTCGGGAAACAGGGTGAGGATATCAATGCGCATCAAAAAAGCTCCTTTCCCGCGGCAGTTCAGCCCTCGTCCCCGTCAAAAATGCCGGGAATGGGCAGCAGAGCAATATACCCTTGTTCGGGGTTGATCTCCCGGATCATGTGGGGCACCGCCGGGAACAGGTACTCTTTTCCCTCTCCGTCCACAATCCGGTACACGTCGTTGGCCCCGGTGGGCAAAACTTCCCGAAGTATTCCGTACTCCCGGCCGGTATTGCCGTCTACGGCCCGCAGGCCGATCAGGTCCTGAAGGAATATACGTCCCTCTTCCAGGTGCACGTCCTCCCGGCAGAGATACAAAACCTTTCCCCGCAGGGTATCCCCCTTCTCTACGGAGTCCACTCCCTTCAGCGTGGCGAGCAGCCGCCCCTTGTGGACCCGGGAGGAAACAAGGCCGGCGTCGGTCTTGCCCTCGTCAAACCAAAACCGCTTCACCTGGGCCAAAAACTGCGCCGAATCGGCCCAGGGCTCCACCACCAGCTCTCCGCGCACGCCGTGGGTACGCACGATTTTTCCCGCTTCCAGATATTGCTTTAACACTTTTTCCTCCGTCCTTTAAGCCCGGCCTGCATAAAGAAAAAGGTGAGGGCCAGCCAGGCTGCGGCTCCTCACCCCAGGTTGGAAATCGGTCAGTCGATCTCCACCATGATCTTTTTGTCTTCCCGGGTAGCGGCAGCGCGCATAACGACCCGGATCGCCCTGGCGATGCGGCCCTGCTTGCCGATGACCCGGCCCATGTCGTCCTCCGCCACATGGAGATGGTACACGGTGACGCCGCTTTCCGATTCCTCGGCGCTGACAGCCACCTGTTCCGGCTTCTCCACCAAACCGGCGGCGATAGACCTGAGCAATTCCAGCATGTCCATAACTGCAATTCCTTTCTGAAAAGGGATTTTACTCGATGACGCCGTGCTTCTTGAACAGAGCCTTAACGGTGTCGGTGGGCTGAGCGCCGTTCTCCATCCACTTCTTGGCCTTCTCGGGATCCACCTTTACCACGCTGGGCTCTTCCATGGGATCGTAATAGCCGATCTCCTCAATAAAACGTCCGTCACGGGGGAAGCGGGAATCCGCC
>CAZBDS010000021.1:0-14334 GCA_964490735.1 uncultured Acutalibacter sp.
GTGTTTGCCGTTTCTGCACAGTTTGCCGGGGCGGTTTCCACCCCAGAATTTCTCACATATATGGACTACTTCCTGAGAAAGGACTATGGGGATGATTACTATCTGCACCCCGAAAAGTGCCTGGACAATGGGAACCGTCTTCCATACACTATCGACACCGTGATTACAGATTCCTTCCAGCAGGTCGTACATTCTCTGAATCAGCCTGCCGCGGCGAGGAATTTTCAGTCCGTTTTTTGGAATATCGCCTATTTCGATAAGCCCTATTTTGACGGAATTTTCGACGGATTTGTTTTTCCCGACGGGACAAGGCCTAACTGGAACAGTGTCAGCTGGTTGCAGTACCGGTTTATGAGCTGGTTCAACAAAGAAAGAACTAGGCAAATGCTCACCTTCCCAGTGGAAACGCTAAATCTTCTAAACGACGGAGAGAAGTGTGTTGACGAAAAGTGGGCGGACAAAGCTGCCGAAATGTATGCCAGGGGGCATTCTTTCTTTACTTACACTTCTGATTCCGTGGATTCCCTAGCCTCCTGCTGCCGTCTGAGAAACGGGATTGTCAAAAATGCTTTCTCTTTCACGTTAGGTGCCGGAGGTGTGTCCACCGGCTCGAAGGGTGTTATCACAATCAACGTCAACCGCCTTGTGCAGGATTCCGCAAAGCAGGGCGTCGAGTTGAGCGAGGCAGTCAGGACTATGGTCGATTCGGTTCACAAATACCTGATTGCCTATAACGCAATCGTCCGGGACTGGCTCAGGAATAAGCTCCTGCCGGTTTATGACGCAGGATTTATCTCTATGGAGCGCCAGTATCTCACGATCGGGATCAACGGATTTATTGAGGGAGCTGAATTCCTTGGAATTGAACCCGATTTCAACCCGAACTATCTGAAGTACGGCGAATCCATCTTGAGGCCTATCTATGAGATGAATCAGGCCGATAAGACGGATGAGATCATGTTCAATACGGAATTCGTCCCCGCTGAAAACCTGGGCGTCAAAAACGCAAAATGGGACAAAGAGGACGGATATTTCTCACCCAGAGAGTGCTATAACAGCTACTTCTACCCCGTAGAAGATGAATCGGTGAACATCATCGAAAAGTTTAGACTCCACGGGCGGGAGCTCACCAAGTGGCTCGACGGCGGCAGTGCCCTTCACTGCAACCTGGAGGAACATCTTTCCAAGGAGCAGTACAAAAAGCTGATGAATGTGGCTATTGCCACGGGTTGCAGCTACTTCACTTATAACATACCGAACACGATCTGCAATAACTGCGGCTACATTGATAAGCGAAAGCTTACACGGTGTCCTTCCTGCGGGTCAGAGGATCTGGACTATGCGACGCGGATCATTGGCTATCTCAAAAGGGTATCCCGCTGGCCGGAGGCAAGGCAGAGAGAAGAGGAGGCAAGATACTATGCCGACGGGCGAACTGAAATACGCTAATTGGGGTATTACCATGCAGGAGGTCCCTGACGAGATTTCTCTTGTGTTTGATATCAGCGGATGCCCCCACCACTGCGAGGGGTGCCACAGCAAGTACCTGTGGGATGACTGCGGCGTACCGGTGGCAAGAGATCTTTCGTCGATTGTGGCGCGGTACCCGCATCTGATTTCATGCGTCTGCTTTATGGGGGGAGATCAGTCCATAGATGACCTGAGATCGCTTTGTGACGCAGTAAAATACATGGGATTGAAACGATGCGTCTACTCAGGCTTGCCCGTTACGGAGGCAAATAGGGCCATTTTTGAAGGCATGAAATTGGAGTTTTATAAGCTCGGAGAGTACCGGGAAGAATTGGGAGGATTGGCCTCGAAAAACACCAACCAAAGATTTTATAAAAGGGAAGGGGGGAAGTATATTGACATCACCGAAAGGTTCTGGGAAAAGCCCTTCCATCTCTCTTAATCCCGATAAAGAACTGGTGGCGGAAATCCGGGATGCGCTACTGGAGAGTGGAGGGTATTGTCCCTGTTCTACGAAGCAGGATGAAGACCATAGATGTCCCTGCAAAGAGTTCCGGGAGCAAAGCAGCGGATTCTGTCACTGCGGACTTTATTATAAGGAGGGTAAGCAGTGAGACAAATTTACTGCAATAACGGACAGGTGGAGTATCTGTTTGGAGACGAAAAGGAGCGGTTTCGGGAAATCGTAGAGGAACAGATAGGCCGAGACGCCGCTCAGGCGTTCGATGAAATCATTGAGAATGAACGCACTAATGAGGGTCTTAATATTGGCGTTTAACAACGGGAATTCCATTTGTTGTATAAAACGGGTAAATCTGCCAACTACTCTATTCAAGGAGGTGACAGCCATATCTACTCATATGTCCAATGAGCAAAAGAGGAAAGACGCCACAGCGCGATTGTGGCTGTCCTACTTTAACCGGGTGCTGTATGAAAAGGGGATTATCACAGAACGAGAGTACAGTCAAATGTCTCTAAAGATTGATAGCCGAAAAACAAATTTCCTCTAAAAGTTAAAAGCAAGGGTCCGCAGAACAAGACTGCGGACCCTTGCTTTTTTCAATTTTATGTGATAAAATGCAAAAAATGATATAACGAAATTTATAGGAGGGCAAATTATGGACGTCCACACGATAAGGCAACTTCTTAGGCATAAAACGATATTCGATATTCCCCTTCTTGTGACAAGCTACTCCAGGGTTTCCAGTGACAGCGACAATCAGCTTAACTCTCTTTCCAACCAAATTTCATATTACGAAGATTTTATTCGCAAGAATAAAAATTGGACGTATGTAGAGGGATATGTCGATGAAGGACTGTCCGGTGCCACAACCAAGAAGCGGGAAAATTTTCACCGCATGGTTGAAGATGGTAAATCTGGAAAATTTGATCTTATCATTACAAAAGAAATTACTCGTTTCGCCCGGAACACGTTGGACTCCATCCTTTACACACGCGAGCTGCTCAACTCAGGGGTTGGAGTATTCTTTCAGAACGACAACATCAACACATTCGATGAGGATAGCGAACTCCGCCTTACCATTATGTCCGGCATTGCCCAAGATGAGCTACGCAAGCTTAGCAGCCGTGTTAAATTCGGGCACGCACAAGCCATCAAGAATGGAGTGGTGCTGGGAAACAGCCGGATCTTTGGTTATATAAAAGACGGAGGGAGGCTGGTCGTCGATGAGGACGAGGCAAAAATGGTGCGAGACTTGTTCGAGCTGTATGCTACCGGAGAATATTCCATGAAGCAGCTTGAAACCATTTTCTGGGAAAGGGGTTTCAGAAACCATCGAGGTAATAAAATCGCCCACACAACCATGTCCGGAATTATTTCAAACCCAAAATACAAGGGCTATTATGTTGGCAACAAAGTCAAGGTTATTGACCTTTTTACTAAAAAACAGAAATTTTTGCCTCCAGAGGAGTGGGTGATGTTTAAAGACGAAACCGGCGAGATTGTCCCGGCGATTGTTTCAGAAGATCTTTGGGATAAGGCTAACAAGGTGCTGAAAAAGCGAAGCGAGGACGTGAAAAACCGGCAAGGCATCTGCAATCACGCAAATCTGCTTACTGGGAAGCTGTATTGTACTAATTGTGGCACTGCCTACTACCGCCGCGACTCCAAGGATAAAAACGGGAACAAGAACAGCAAGTGGATCTGTTCCGGAAAAATCAAGAATGGCACGGATTCCTGCCCGTCCTTCGCAATCTACGAAGAGGAATTAAAGCCGCTCCTTCTTGAGGTATTCAACGAAACAGAAACAAATGTCGGCGATCTCATTGAAGAGTATGTCGAAATGTTTAAATCGCTCGGGAATGAGAAAAACGCAGAGAAGCAAATCTCCGCCCTAAAGGAACAGGTTGAGCTTATCCAAAAGAAAAAAAGCAAATTGCTTGGATATAACGCCGCGGGTCAACTCTCCGACCGCGATTTTATCTCTATGAACAAAGAGTGCGACCAAGAAATGAGTAGAGCCGAGAAACAAATCTACGAACTGGAACAGCAGCAGCTATCCAATGCAGAATTCCAAAAGCATATTGATACCATCCGTAGGGTGCTTCGGGACGCCAAGCGCGACGCCTCAAAGGGACTTATTAGTAAAGAATTTGTGGACCAATACATTGATAAAATATTTGTCACCCCCGAAGATGGCCGATTAAAGCTCCAAATCAAGATCTTTACTGGAGAAACCACAGAAAAATATATGGAGAACCTTAGACGTCGTACGGGTCACACGTTCAAGAAGATGATCGAGAGCTACGAAAAGGGCATGAAGTAAGCATTGCCCTCAAAAAGAGGCCCTGGCCGGTTTTCCCGGCCAGGGCCTCTTCCTCTATCTGCCGGAGTCCGACACGTGACGCTTGTGCATTTTCCGGTATTGATAGGGCGTTACGCCGCAAGTGGTTTTAAAAACCCGAAAGAAATAGGAATAGCTGCTGAACCCGCAGGCCGACAGTACTTCTTCCGTGGTAAGGCGCGTTTCTATCAGCAGGCGCTTTGCCTGCCGGATGCGCAGCTTGGTGAGATACTGCAGCGGAGTATGGCTGGTCAGCTGCTTAAAGGTGCGGGCAAAATGATATTGGCTGTAGCCTGAGATCTCCGCCATCTTTGACAGCGAGATCTGTTCGGAAAGGTGGGACTCAAAATAGTGGATAACCCGGTAGAGGTTTTCTTCCACCACATTGGAAAGAGCGCTGGTTTGTGTGCGGTGGTACCAATCGTTCACCATAATTTCAAAAAGCTGCAGCACGTGAATTTTATAGGTGAGCGTCTGGGTGGGCGCATCGTCAAAAAAGTCTTGAAAAAGGGCGGAAAAAATCTTTTCAATTTCATCATAGCTTTCCAGCATATACCAGTTTGGCATGGCGTTCAGATCGTCCAGGACCTCTTTTCTGCTGTTGAGATAAAACTGGATATAGTAGCTTTGGTAGATCCCGGTGCCTTCCACCACCATGCCGGGACGGCGGAAGTGAAGGGAATGGGCGCAGGCGGGCAGAATTTCTCCGTCCACAAAAATTTTTCCGGTTCCCTGCAGCACATATTCCAGCTCATACGATTCAACTTCCCGCACGCCCCAGGAATGGCTTTCCCGAGGCGGAGAATAGACGACGATGTAGTCCTTTGGAATAGGGGAAAGGTTTTCTAAAATATCGCAGAACATGGCGGACTCCCTATACAGAAAATGAATTTACTCCTAAAATGCTTTAAAGACACAGCTGTGCGTCCGCTGAAAAAGCGTTGTCTAGGGTAAGGGTGCGGAGGGTTCTTCCTTCCCATATTGATTATAACGTAAAAAGGGGAAAAGGGGATTGGAAATTTACAAAGCAAGCAAGAATGTATATAAATTGCGCAAGGATTGAAATAGTTTTCCCTTTCAAGTATCGTTATAATAATTAAAAATCTTCAAGATGGCAGAACACAATAAGCGGTTATGCCCAAAGATTTTGTAAAATCAGTGAGGGAGGAGGGTTTTTAAAGGCCTTTTCGGGAATCGCAAGATTCTATCAAAATTTTGAAGCGATGTAAAGGACGATTTGGAACGAAGCAAGAAAGAGCAGCTTTTGCCGGGAAACATAAAAGCGAAGGCGGATCCCGGCCGAAAAGGAGAGTAATTGCGATGAAATTATCAAAAATTAGAATTTTGGCATTGATTATGGCGCTGGCCATGGTGTTCACCCTGTTCTCGGCCTGCGGAGATTCCGAGCAGCCTTCCACTGCTCCCGGATCTTCAAAAACCGAAGATTCTTCCGAGGCGCCCGTGGAAAGCACCGGGGAAGAAAGCAGTGAAGCAGAGCTGGTTATGGACGAAAGCAAGGTAAATATTTGGGCTTTTGCCGATCCTCACGGAAATTATTTCGAGTGGGTGACCGGGGAATATACCAAACAGCACCCCGAAGTGGAATTTGATATTCAGATGATGACCGCTACCGCCATGAACGACAGGCTGGCCGTGATCATCTCCGCCGGCGGCGAAGGCACGCCTGACCTCATCGATCTGGAACAGGGACAGTTTCCCAAGTACATGAATGAGGATAAAATGTTCCTGGAGCCCTTGACCGAGCGCATGGAGGCCGACGGCATTTTTGACAAGATGGTGGAAAGCCGCCTCAGCCTGTACGCCTATAACGGCACCTATTACGGCCTGGAGCACGCCCTGTGCCCCGTTACCATGGCCTACCGCCCCGACCTGTTTGAAAAGGCCGGAGCAGAAGTGCCCACCACCTGGGACGAGTACATGAGCGCCGCTGAAAAGCTGAAGGAGAAAGGAATTTACATCGCGGCGGCCGGCGATCTTTCTGCCGGTGAATTCGACGACGTATATCTGAAGGCTTCCGGCAGCCAGATTGTAAAAGACGACGGCAGCCCCTTCATTGTTGGGAACGAAGCGCTGAAAAACATGCTGGACGACATGCTGTATCTGCAGCAGAACGATCTGGTGCTGACCATCGAGGTGGACGCGGACCGCTGGAACGCCATGGCGGAAGACAAGATCGCCACTTACAATACCCCCGACTGGGCGGCGGGCTGGCTGCGCGACAATGTGCCCGAGCAGTCTGGCAAGTGGAGACAGACCTATCTGCCCAAGTATGACGAAAACTCCGCGCGCACCAGTGCCAGCGGCGGCACGGGCCTCTGCATGAGCTCCTACACCAACAAAGACAAAGACATGCTTTGGGATTTCATGAAGTTTGCCATGGTGAATACCGACAATGTGGTCAAGAAGTATGAGATGATCAACCTCTATCCGCCGGTTTACGAGGCCATGCCCCTGTGCAACGGCCCGGTGGAGTACTACGGCGACCAGGTGCTGGGAGAACTTTATACGGAACTGGCAAAGGAGATGCCTACGCAGAACCAGGCGCCTTGGCGCAGCCGCT
The DNA here is from genome assembly GCA_964490735.1 of uncultured Acutalibacter sp. Taxonomy (GTDB): domain Bacteria; phylum Bacillota; class Clostridia; order Oscillospirales; family Acutalibacteraceae; genus Acutalibacter. The sequence goes on from CAZBDS010000021.1 coordinate 6,856, forward strand.
ATGGCGAAGCCTTTACGAATTACGCTTACGACTGGACCCAGGGCAACATGACCACAGACGAGCTTCTGGAAAATATCCAGGCCGAGGTGGAAGATTATATTGCTGAATTAGGGTAAAAGCTCTACGCTCTGATTGGAGTTCTGCTACAGCGTGCAGAAAGCAAGGGACGTTGTGAAATGTTTCATTTTGCAGCGTCCCTCTTTTATTATGAAAGCGCCGCTTTGCGCGGCGGGAAAGGAAAGGGGCAATAGAAATGAGTCGAAGCGTGCGAAAAGCAACCGTGGCTAAGCGCAGGGTCCTGCCTTATCTCTTTATCTCGCCTTTCTTCATTCTTTACGGCATTTTCGGCCTGTATCCCTTGCTTTACGGCCTGGTGCTGTCCTTTCAGAAGAAGGGCGTCTTCGCTGGGTTTGTCAATTATCAGAAGGTGCTGACGGACGGGCGCTTTTGGAAGTCCATTTCAAACGCGGCCCTTTATACCTGCGGCAGCATATTCATTATTTTACCGGTGGCCTTGGGGGCGGCCTTAATGCTGAACAGTAAGTTCATCGGCAGGAAAAAGGGCTTTATGTCCACTGTCTTTTTTGTTCCGAACGTCACCTCGGTCATTGTGGCCGGCATTGTGTTCCAGTATATCTTAAAAGCCAACGGCGGCATTTTGAATGAGCTGCTGCTTTCCATGGGGATCATACACAAAAATATCAGGTTTCTCAACGACCCGAACTGGGCGGTCGTTTCCATTGTCATTATGGGTACCTGGAGGTATTTCGGCATAAACAGCCTTTACTTTTTAAGCGGCCTGCAGAGTATTTCCCCTGATCTGGGAGAGGCTGCCCGCATTGACGGAGCCAACGCCTGGCAGGAATTTTGGCGCATCAAGCTTCCGCTGCTCAGGCCGATCATGATCTACGTGGTGTTTACGGCCATCATAGGTTCCTTCTCCATTTTCGGCGAGGTCTATACCCTGGTGGGCGCGGACAGCACCGGTGCCAGGAACTCTATGCTTTACCCGGTAATTTATCTTTACAACACCATGTTCCGCGACAACAAGATGAACGAGGCCGCTACAATGGGCTATCTGCTGGCCGTAATTCTTCTTGTGATCACATCGATCCAGCGCTTTGTCATGCGTGACAAGGACGAGGCGTAAAGGGGGAGAATACCGTGAAATTAGGATTAAAGCGAAAAAAGATCACCGGTTCCCTGTTTTTTCACCTGGGCCTTCTGGTCATCACTCTTCTGGTGATTTACCCCTTTGTTATCATGGTGTCCGGCGCCTTTAAGTCGGATATGGAAATGAACCGCTATCCCCTGCGGGTGGTCCCTCACGCGCCCACAGTAGAGCATTTTCAAATCTTGTTTGACAGCATTCCCTTCTGGAGGCAGTTCGGAAACAGTGCTTTTGTTTCCATAACCTGCGCCCTGGTAGCCATGCTTACAAATGGATTGGTAGCCTACGGTTTTTCCCGATTCCAGTTCAAAGGGAAAAAGCTTTTGTTTTCCATGGTGCTGGCCACCATGCTGATTCCCGGGCAGGTCTATATGGTGCCCCAGTTCAAAATGTACCAGGCGTTTCACTTCTTTGGTACCTATATCCCGTTGATCGTTCCCTCTGCCATTGGGGCCATGGGCATCTTTTTGGTGCACCAGATCATGAGCCAGGTGCCCAAGGAACTGTATGAAAGCGCCACGATCGACGGCTGCGGCGAATTCCGGATCTTCCTGCAGATCGCCGTGCCTTTAAGCGCTGCGGGCATCGGCATGCAGGGGGTGCTCACCTTTATGGGCTCCTGGAACGATTTTATGACGCCGCTGATCTATCTAAATCAAGAGCAGACCTACACGCTGCCTCTGGGATTGATGCGGCTTCAGAATTTTTACAAGATCTCCTACGGGGCGCCCTTGGCCGGCGCGCTGATCTCCTGTATTCCCGTGGTGGTGATCCTGACGCTGGTAGGACAGAAATATTTTGTCAACGGCATGACCGCAGGCGCGATCAAAGGCTGAATGACGAGAGGGGAGAAGAATGGTATGCTAGACAGACGATTGACCAGGGAAGAAATGGTCAATATCATTGAGGGAAAGGGGGGCGCGCGGCGGATCCCCATTGCGGTGCAGCGGTGGGTAAGCGCCGACGCCTTCGGCCACAGAAGCCCGCAGTATCAAGAGGTTTTGGATCGATATCCCTGCGACATCACCAAAATCGATTTCAGGATTCCCGCTGTGTTCGAGGCCCCTGAGGGATATCCCTCTTACCGGTGGCTGAATCAGGATAATCCCTTTCCGCCCAACACGCCGCTGGACGCGGTAACGGCGCTGAAATGGGAAAATCTCGATGCTGTGCTGGCAGATTTTCCCACGGTGGACTATCCGGGCCTTATTCCCAAGGACGCGCCTGCCGACGACGGCACCTACCGGGTGGGCCTGTGGTGGTATTGGCTCTTCGAGCGTCACTGGTCCCTGCGGGGCATGGAAAACGCCCTGTGCGATTACTATGAGTATCCCGACGAGGTCCACAGGCTGTTCCGGGCGCTGACCGATTTCTATAAAGGCGTGATCCGCCGGGGAAAGGAAGAGCTTGGCCTTGACGCCATCTGGACCAGCGACGACATCGGCACCCAGACGGGCCCCTTCTTTTCCCTGGAGATTTTCCGGGAATTCTTTAAGCCCTACTATAAGGAGATCATCGACTATACCCATGAGCTGGGCATGCATTTCTGGCTTCACAGCTGCGGCAACATAGAGATGATGATCCCCGATTTTATCGAGATCGGCCTGGACGTGCTGCACCCCATTCAGAAATACACCATGGACGAAAGGGAAATTGCCCGGAAATTCGGTGGGCAGATCTGCTTCTGGGCGGGATTCGATGTGCAGCAGATCATTCCCTATGGGACGCCGGAAGAGGTCCGGGAGGAAGTCCGCTTTATGATCGATACCTATTACCGTCCCGAGGGCAGGCTGATCCTGGCGGCGGGCAACAACATGACCGCCGATACGCCCTTGGAAAGCCTGGACGCTCTTTTGGACGAAGCTTTGCGCTATGGGCAGAAAAAATGCGGCGGCATAAATTAAGCGAAGGAAAAACCCATTGAAACGAAACAGAGGCTTCCGCTTTGTACGGAAGCCTCTGTTCTGCCTTTTATTCGTAGTCTTCCAACACGCCTTTGACTGCCCCAAAGCCCGTTACGCGGATTCCCTTGCGCAGAAGGGAAAGATCTTCCTCCGGCAGCAGGTAAACGTCAATGTCCGAAATGAGAAACGGGGAAGTTTCCCCTAAACGGAACACGCCGATCTTTCCCTCGTGGACGGTGATCAGGTAGCGTTCGTCGTTGGCTGGGGAGCTTGTCCCCCCAGAAGAGGGGAAACCGTCGGAAACAGGGGAGGAAGAGGCTTCCATTTTTACCGTTTCTTGACTTGAAGATGGCTTTGCGGTATAATAACCGATATAAGTTTGCTTTGCGGTGCTTTGCACCGCGGTGGAAGTCTCCCGTTTCAAAACAAAGGAGACGGCGCATACTAACACTGCGGCCGCGGTAATGGCAGCCAGCAGAAACGTGCGTTTTCTGTAATCCTTTCGGTTATTCAACAACAATCACCTCGGCATAATGTGTGCGGCTTTGCTTTCTCAACAGCAGTATGTGCCATTTTTTGCCTGTTATGCCGGGCATTCCCGGAAACCGCTTCTCTTTTTGAAGCCCTGCAAAGGAGGACGATCGCGTATGCGAGAAGATATGAACAAATACAATACCAGCGCCGGTTTCGGGCGGGTCCCCACCCACCGGACAGAGGGCGAGTTTTCCAAGTCCGCCGGCGCCACGGCCAAGACCCTGGGCGGCATGGTGTGGAAAGCTGTAAAAACTCTGTTCTGGGTGGGCGCCATCTCCGGCGTGCTGGTGTTTCTGTCGGTGCTTTCCTTTATTCTCAGCTTCCGCAATGTGGAGCCCCCCAATATCTCCGACATGAGCCTTAACTATTCCAGCTTTATCTATGTGGACGGCAGCGACGGCCAGCCTGTGGAATATCTGCCCCTTTACAGCGACGAGAACCGGAAATGGGTCACGCTGGACCAGATTCCCGCCTATATGACCACCGCCCAGATCGCCATTGAGGACCACCGCTTCTACGAGCATAAGGGCGTGGACTGGAAAGGCACCCTGGGCGCCGTATACCGTTTGGTGGGCGGCGGCGAGGGCCGCGGCGGTTCCACCCTGACCCAGCAGCTGATCAAAAACGTCACCGGCGAGAACAAGGTCAGCATTCTGCGCAAGATCAAAGAGATTTTTACTGCCCTGAATCTGGAGGGCGGCTATGTGACCGAGGACGGCACCAAAAAGGAAGGCTACACCAAGGACGAGGTTCTGCAGGCCTACCTGAACGTGGTAAACTACGGCGGACAGTGCCAGGGCGTGCAGGCCGCCGCCAACCACTATTTTGACAAGGACATTTCCCAATGCTCCATCGCGGAGTGCGCTTTGATCGCGGGCATTACCCAAAACCCTTGGGAGTTTAACCCCGATATTTTCCCGGAAAACACCAAGAAGCGCGCCGAGGACGTGCTGTACCGCTGGCTGCAGCTGTCTACCGACGGTGAGGGAAGCGAAGACTTTACCGATCCAAGGCTTGTAAAGATTACCCAGGCCGAATACGACGCGGCTCTGCTGGAGCTGGAAGCCATGGATTTTCTGGACGTGCGCCTGGAGGACACCACCGCTGCCAACGAGGAAAACCAGGACGAGGAAAAGTGGAACTGGTATATCGACGTCATGTTCGAGCAGGTGGTCAACGACCTGTGCGACAAGTATGGCTATGATTATGATACGGCTGTAAACCTGATGTACAACGCCGGCTATGAGATCTACAGCGCCATGGACGTAAAGCTTCAGGACGGCGTGGAAAATCTCTTTCTCACCAATACGGACATGCTGCCCGAGGACCAGGCCATCGAGCTGGGCTTCTTTATGATGGACCCCTATACCGGCAAGGTGATGGCCGTGGTGGGGCAGAGGGGAGAACGCAAAGGGATCCGCCTCAGCAACTACGCCACCGGCATCGGCACCGAGGGCCGTCAATCCGGCTCGTCCATCAAGCCTATCAGCCCCTATGCCGTGGGGTTGAACGAGGGCGTTATCACCTATGGAACCGTGCTGAAGGACCAACCCATTCCCAATTATTTCCCGGACGACCCCGGTTCGGAGGGCCCCCAGAACTTTGACCGGGTCTATCAGAAATTTATGAATGTGGATACGGCCATCATGGTGTCTCAGAACGCCCCGGCGGCCTGGCTGTGCCAGGAAGTCACGCCCGAGGCCTGCTTTGACTGGCTGACCAACAAGCTTCATTTTACCACCCTGGATTCCGAGAGGGACGCCCACGACATCGCCCCCATGGCCTTGGGCGGCCAGACCTACGGCGTCACGGTTCGGGACATGGTGGCTGGCTATCAGATTTACTGCAACGGCGGTGTGTATCACAAGCCCATCACCTACCTGTATGTGAAAAACCACGACGGCGACGTGATCCTGGACAACCGGCCGGAGGCCAACCCGGGCGAACAGGTCATGAGCGTGGAAAACGCCACCATTATGAATAAACTCCTGCACGAGCCCATCTACGGCAGCCACGACGGCTTTTACGGCACCGGCCTCGGCTGGTTCGACGGCCTGGACACGGAGATCATCGGCAAGACCGGTACCACTGACAGCGCCTATGACCTGTGGTTTATCGGCGCTACGCCCTTCTGCGTGGCGGGCGTTTGGCACGGCTACGAGTATCTGGGCAAAGAACTGGAAGATTCCGGCATTGCCAAGGTCACCTGGAAGGGTGTGATGCAGTACCTGCTGGATAACTACGATTGGTCCGGCAAGGGCAGCTGGGTCCTCAGCGACAACGTGGAGCAGCATACTTTCTGCCGGGACAGCGGCAAGCTGGCCGGCGAAAAGTGCTTCCACACCGCGGTGGGCTGGTATGCTCCCGACAATATCCCTTCCACTTGCAACGGCGGGACGGACCATATCACCGGAAAGGTTTCTCCTTCTCCATCGGTGTCGCCGTCGCCGTCCGTATCGCCTTCTCCCTCGGTATCGCCTTCTCCGTCGGTGTCGCCTTCCGCCGAGCCGTCGCTGTCGCCCGGACCGTCTTTGGATCCCAGTCTGTCGCCCGATCCCAGCATCGAGCCGCCTCCCGGTCCGCCCACAGAGGAGCCCACACCGTCCGAAGAGCCCACCCCTCCGCCGGAGTCCAGTTCTTCGCCGGAAACCTCCGACCCAGGCGTATTCACGCCCAATGTTCCGGGTGTGATTACCTTCCCGGATTGACCGTGGGGCCGGTACGAATTCTATAAAACGCCAAAAACTGCCGGGAATGACCTTCCTTTTTCGGCAGTTTTTGTTTTGGCAAGCCCTTGCTTTTTCGCATATTCTGTGATAGACTGTTCTCTGCAACAAGACGATTGTATTTTGTGGGTGGACAATGAATAACGATTCTTACCTGGTAGTGGAAGGAAAAGCCCTGCCCGAAGTCTTTCAAAAGGTGCTCCGCGCCAACGCCCTGCTGGAGAGCGGGGAAGCGTCCAGCGCCTCCGAGGCGGTGCGCATGGCGGGAATTTCCCGCAGCGTCTATTACAAATACCGGGACGCGGTTTTCCCCTATACGCGCCAGGACTCCACGGGGATCCTGACGATTCAGGCCGTGCTGACGGACAGGCCCGGTGTGCTGGTCAGCGTGCTGACGGTGTTTTACCGCGCCGGAGCCAATATCCTGACCGTCAGCCAGAATATTCCGGTGCGGGGAAGGGCTTTCGTCACCATTTCGGCCCGGACCGACCGCATGGAATTTTCGCCTGACCAGCTGCTGGAAAGCCTGAAGCTGGTGGACGGCGTGATAAAGATTGAAAGCATTATGGACAGATAGAGTCCCTGCTCTGTCCTTTGAAAGGAATGGAAAGCTATGGCGTATATTGCGGTTCTGGGTCACGGCGTGGTGGGCTCCGGCGTACTTGAGGTTCTTACCACCCATGCGGACAGCATTACCCAGCGGGCCAAGGAGGAGATCAGGGTCAAGCACATTCTGGATCTCCGGGAGTTCCCGGGCCTGCCTTACGCGGACCTGTTCACCAAGGATTTTAACGTGATTCTGAACGATCCCGAGGTCAGGATCGTGGTGGAGGTCATGGGCGGCCTGCACCCGGCCTTTGACTATGTAAAGGCCTGCCTGGAAAACGGGAAAAGCGTAGTCACCTCTAACAAAGAACTGGTGGCGACCAAGGGCGCGGAGCTTCTTGCCATCGCCCAGAAAAACAACCTGAATTTCCTGTTCGAGGCCAGCGTGGGCGGTGGCATTCCCATTATCCGGCCTATCAGCCAGTGCCTGGCCGCCAACGAGGTCAGCGAGATTGCCGGCATTTTGAACGGCACCACCAATTTTATCCTGACAAAAATGATCCGGGATCGCATGGGTTTTGAAGAGGCGCTGAAGATG
>CAZBDS010000022.1:0-5153 GCA_964490735.1 uncultured Acutalibacter sp.
AATGGGTGAAGGAGGCACAGCGCCGGGGCCTGCTGAACCTGAAGACCACGGTAGACGCCCTGCCCCGGTATCTGGACCAGAAAAACGTGAGCCTTTTCACCTCTCACAAGATCTATACTGAGGCAGAAATGGAAGCCCGGTATGAGACCATTCTGGACGAGTACGCCAAAACCCTGAACATTGAGGCCTCTACCATGCTCACCATGGTGCGCCGGGACGTACTCCCCGCGGTCAGCGAATACCTGGGGGCCCTGGCCCAGTCCGTAGCTGCCCGCAAGGCCGTGGTAAGCGGCATCAGCTGTCCGGCGGAGGAGGAGATCCTCCGGCTGCTAACCCAGGGAATTAACCGCGCCGCGGAACAGACCGGCACTTTGGAAGAGCTGCTGGAAACGGGAAAACAGCAGGCCGCAGACGGCGTATTGGCCGAAGCCGCCTTCTACAAAGATCAGGTCATTCCCCTGATGGAGGAGCTGCGGAAAACCGTGGACGGCATGGAAAAGCTCACCGGCGCAAAGTACTGGCCCTATCCCACTTATGCCGACCTGATGTTCCGAGTATAAATTATAACCGTTATAACAAAAGAAAGGATTTTCCATGAAAAAGCTTCTGCCGTTTCTGCTGTCCCTCTGCCTGGTTTTCAGCGGCTGCGCCGCAGCGGAAACAAACCACGCCTCTTCCCGGACTGAAGATCCCGTTTCCGGAGAAAGCTCACCCGAAAGCGCCGCTTCTGCGGACAGTGCTTCGCCCGCAACTGTCACCTTTGAAGATTCCAACGGCGATGTTCTCACCATTCCCCTTTCTCCGAAGGTGGTCTGCCTGTACGGCTCTTACGCCGAAGCCTGGTTGCTGGCGGGAGGCTCGCTCACCGGCACCACCGAAGACGCCATAGAGGAACGGGGGCTGGACGTGGGCGGCGCAGAGATCGTGGGCACCGTAAAAGAGCCCAACGCCGAGCTGATCATCGGCCTGGAACCGGACCTGGTGATCCTCAATTCCGACATCACCCCCCAGGTGGAGATGGGCGATGTGCTGAAAAACGCGGGGCTTGCCTGCGCCTATTTCCGGGTGGATACCTTCGAGGATTACCGGGAGATGATGCTCGCTTTCTGCGCTGTCACCGGCCGGGACGATCTGTTTGAACAGAATGTGACAGCTCCCGAACAGCAGATAGAAACCGTAAAGAGCGCCGTTCCCGCAGAGGGCACGGCTCCCAATGTGCTGCTGATGCGGGCATTTTCCACCGGCATTAAGGCCAAAACCGACGACGAGCTGGCCGGAGCCATTTTGAAAGACCTGGGCGCTCACAACATCGCCGACGACCACCCCTCCATGCTGGAGGACCTGAGCCTGGAGGAGGTCATCGAGGCGGACCCGGATTTCATTTTTGTCACCACCATGGGAAGCGAGAAAAAGGCCAAGGAATACCTGAATTCCCGCATTGAAGAAAATCCCGCCTGGCGGGAGCTTACCGCCGTCAAAGAGGGACGGTATGTGTTTTTGCCCAAGGATCTGTTCCACTATAAGCCAAATAACCGCTGGGGGAATAGTTATCAATTTCTTGCAGCTCTTCTTTACCCGGAGGCCGGCATTGACCCGGTTTCAGAAGCTTTTGAATAAAACTTGGATCAGGCTCCTGCTTGCAGGGGCTTTTGTCCTGTTTACCGCCCTGCTGGGCCTGGGGCTGGGTTCCTCCTCCCTGGACCTGCCCGCCGTGTTCCGGGAACTGCTGGCGGGCGGCGCGGCCTCCGCCGGCGTCAGGATCCTGCTGTACGTGCGGCTGCCCCGGGTGTGCGCTTCCCTGCTGGCGGGCAGCGCCCTGGCGGTCAGCGGCCTGCTGATCCAGGCGGTGCTGTCCAATCCCCTGGCCTCCCCCAATGTCATCGGCGTGAACGCGGGGGCCGGGTTTTTCACGTTCCTTGCCATGGCGGTGTTTCCCGGCACGGCAGGGGCCGCTCCCCTGGGGGCCTTTTTGGGCGCCCTGCTGGCCACCCTGATCATCTACGCTGTGGCCTCTGCCGCCGGAGCTGGCAAGCTGACCATCATTCTGGCCGGCGTGGCGATCAGCAGCATTTTCACCGCCGGGCTCAACGCCGTCAAGACCTTTTTCCCCGACACGGTCTACAACGGCAGCAGCTTTCTGATCGGCGGCTTCTCCGGCGTGTCCTTAAAGGATATCACCCCCGCCTGGGCGCTGATCCTGGCGGCGCTGGCCGCGGCCTTCCTGCTGTCCCGGCAGACCGACGTGTTGTGCCTGGGCAGCGAGACCGCCCAAAGCCTGGGGCTGCCCGTGCAGACTGTGCGGTTTGGGCTGATCCTGACCGCCTGCGTGCTGGCCGGAAGCGCCGTCAGCTTTTCCGGCCTTTTAAGCTTTGTAGGTCTCATCGTGCCCCACATTGCCCGGCGGCTGTTCGGCAGCTCTCACCGGGTGCTGATCCCCGCCGCCTGCCTGATGGGCGGGGGCCTGGTCACCCTGTGCGACCTGCTCAGCCGGGTGCTGTTCGCCCCCTACGAGATCCCGGTGGGGATCCTTCTTTCCCTGGTGGGCGGCCCCTTCTTCCTGTTTTTGCTGCTGCGGAACAGAAGGCGGGGCGCTCGCAAATAACCCGGCAGATACCGGATCTTTTTCAGAAAGGGTGGTGTTTTTTTGATCGAGCTGCGTTCCCTCCGGGCCGGATACGGCGAAACGGAGATCCTCCACGGGATCGACCTGGCTTTGGAAGAAGGGGAGATCACCGCGCTGATCGGTCCCAACGGCTGCGGCAAGACCACCCTGCTGCGGGCCGCCTGCGGACTGCTGCCCCTTTCGGAAGGGCAGGCGCTGTTCCGGGGAAAGCCCCAAAGGGAGTACGGCCGCCGGGAATTTGCCAGGCTTGCGGCCTTTCTGCCCCAAACCCGGGACGTGCCCGCCCTGACGGTGGAGCGCTTTGCCGCCCACGGCCGGTACCCCCATCTGTCCTTTGGCCGGGAGCTGACCTCTAAAGACCGGGAGATCGTCCGCCTGGCCCTGGAGGAAACCGGCATGTGGGAGCTGCGGGACCGGCCTTTGCCGGAGCTTTCCGGCGGCCAGCGGCAGCGGGCTTACTTAGCCATGACCCTGGCCCAGGAGGCGGACATTCTGTTTTTGGACGAGCCCACCACCTATCTGGATATCGGGCAGAAATTCGAAGTGATGGAGCTGATCCGGAAAATAAAAGCCAAGGGCAAAACCGTGGTGATGGTGCTCCACGATCTGCCCCTGGCATTCTCTTACAGCGATAAGACGGCGGTGCTGGAAAACGGCAGGCTGCGGGCCTTTGGCCCGGCCGAAGAGGTGTTTGACAGCGGTGTTCCGGGGACGGTCTTCGGCGTAAGCTGCCAAAAAGCGGAGATAGCCGGCCAAACGGAATACCTGTTCCGCAGGGAACCGGTCATTCCTCCCGGAATTTGAAGTAATCGGTTTTCAGCACATCGATGGAATTTCTGACCCGCTCCCGGATATCGGCGGCGCGGGCGGCCACATCTTCCGAAGCGCCGGTCTGAGCTTCCAGATCCCAGTAGCCGTCCTCGTCCAGCCACTCATAATTGGGGAAGATCACAAAGCCTTCCTTGTCCCCAAAGATGTCGTCCCCCGGATAGTAATTCCGGGGAGCGTCCAGATCAAACAGGTTCACCACGGTGGGCGCCAGATCCACGGAGGAGCAGAGCTTCTCCTCTTTTTTTGCCTCTACGCCGGGAAGATAGAGGAAACAGGGGGTGCGGAACTGGTCGGGGGTGCCCCGGGCCGCTCCCTTCACCTGGGCCAGAAAGTCCCGGTCGGACATGTATTTCCCGTAGTGGTCGGCATAGAACAGCAGGGCGGTGTTTTCCAGCAGGCCGTCCTGCTCCAGGCGGTCCAGCAGCTGGCCGATAAAAGCGTCGGCTTCCATGGCATGAGCCACGGCCCGGGTGTATTCCTCCATGTTTTCCGGAGTGGAGGAAACGCCGGAAGCCTCCACCGCTTTCTTGGCGGCATCGTAATGGGGCGCGGCGATAACGCCCATTTCCTCGGTGTAGGGCCCGTGGCCGGAATAGGTGATAATGAAAGTGAAGAATTTTTCATCGGACACCATCAGGTCGTAGCCGTTCATCATCTGGCTGTCCAGCTGGTAGTTGTCCATGTTCATGTCCACGTAGTTGTGATAGGCCTCAAAGCCCAGGTTCACGTGGACGGAGCCCCGGCTGTAAATGGCGGGGCTAGCCGAGTGGAAGGAATTGACGGTATAGCCCTCCTTTGCGAACAGGTGGGCCAGGGACAGGGGAAAGCTGTTGGTGGAAAAGGCGGAGGCCGGCAGGCCGGTGGCGGTGGGGATCAGCCCCGTTTGAGAGATGATCTCCGTGTTGAAGGTGCCTGCCGACAAAAACAAGGGCGTATAGAACCGGGTAAAATCCACGCTCTGTTCCCGGATCTTCCACAGGTTCGGCATATATTCGGGCGTGGCAAGCCAGGTGTCGGCGCTTTCCAGCATGATCATGATCAGGTTTTTCCCTTTCATCAGGCCGGTCATCTCGTTTTCCCCGCTGATTTCGTCCGCCCTGGACTCGTAGTATTCCGTCAGCTTTTCGGCGCTCTGGCGGTTTTCCCCCAGACCCAGAGAAACGGTGAGATCCCGGAAGGTGTACTGGTAAAGGCCCGCCAGATTCAGGCAGCGGTTGGGATCGGAAAAGGCCTTGTAGGCCGATTCGTCGGAGCTTGGATCATAGGTGGTGTCCCACGAGATCCCTTCCTCCTCGGGCAGCAGCTGGGCGTGGAGCAAGCCGATGGGCACCGCGGCCAGAACCGCCAAAACCAGCACTGCCACCCGCGTCTTCCACCGCTTGCCGCCGGGCCGGGGTTTCCCGGCCAGAAAAGCCGCCAGAACCATGAGCAGCACGGCGAGAACCACACAGAGCACAAAGGCCTTGCGCAAATTGAAATAGGACCAGCTGAAAAACCGGGCGCCGTCCCCGGCGAAATTCATGTCGGCAAAGCTGAAAAAGTGGCCGAAGACATTGTACATCACCCCGTGGGTAACGGTGAGCAGGGCAAAAAGCAGAATGAGAACCAGCATGGCGATCCGCCTGCCCAGCCGGGGCAGCAGCGAAACAAGGCAGGTAAGCAGCAGCGACCAGCACAGGGTGAAGGCCATGGGCCGCAG
>CAZBDS010000022.1:5253-14140 GCA_964490735.1 uncultured Acutalibacter sp.
GAACATGGTAAAATTTACAACAGAAGTATTCTTGATCTCTGCCGGAAGAAAAATGCAAGGAGGTCCTCGCTGTGCTGAAAAACTGGAACCGTTCTGAAAAGCCTCAACCGGAAGAACTGAAGCGGCGGCTGAAGGCCGCTCAAGAAAAGCTTTCTGTTCAGCAGATGCTGCTCAAAGACAAAAAGCTGCCTGTACTGGTGCTCATCGAGGGCTGGGGCGCGGCCGGAAAAGGCGGCGCCATCGGACAGATCATCAAAAACATTGACCCCAGGTTTTTTAAGGTATTCTCCATGTCTTCCCCCACCGAAGAGGAGCGGCGCAAGCCTTTTTTAACCCGGTATTTTGAGAAGATTCCCGAGGCCGGGAAATTCACCTTCCTGGATTCCGGCTGGATGGACGAGATCACCGGGGATCTGCTCCGGGGGGCGCTGGACGAGCAGACCTACAACTTGAGGGTGGACAGCGTAAAGCGCTTTGAACGCCAGCTGACCGACAACGGCTACCTGGTGCTGAAATTCTTTTTCCACATCGGCAGGAAAGAGCAGAAGGAAAGGCTTGACGGGCTGCTGGCCCACAAGGACACAGCCTGGCGGGTCAGCGAAGGCGACCTGAAGCAGAACCGGAATTACGACCGGTGCCTGGAAGTGTTCGACCGTTATCTGGACGGCACCAACACCCCCAGCGCTCCCTGGTACCTCATCGACGCCCAGTCCCGGAAGTTCGCGGAGCTCCAGGTGCTGGAAACCCTGTGCATGGGCATTGACACTGCCCTGCAGAACGAAAGCCTGGCCGTGCCCCTGCTGCAAAACACTTTTCCCTTGAAGAAAATGCCCAAGCTGCGGGAGATCCCCCTCGATAAGACCATTTCCGACAAGGAATACAAGGCGGAACTGAAAAAACTGCAGCAAAAGCTTTCCGCCCTCCATTACCGGCTGTACCGCAAGCGGGTGCCAGTGGTCATCGTCTACGAGGGCTGGGACGCCGCCGGCAAGGGCGGCAACATCAAGCGGCTCACCGAGGCGCTGGACCCCCGGGGTTTTGAGGTGCACCCCATCGCCAGCCCCCAGCCCTATGAAAAGGCCCGGCACTATCTGTGGCGGTTTTGGACCCGCCTGCCCAAAACCGGGCACATCGCCATCTTTGACAGGAGCTGGTACGGCCGGGTCATGGTGGAACGGCTGGAAGGGTTCTGCTCGGAAAACGACTGGCAGCGGGCCTATTACGAAATGAACGAGTTTGAGCAGGAGCTTCACAATTGGGGCGCCGTGGTGCTGAAGTTCTGGGTGCAGATCGACAAGGACACCCAGCTAGCCCGGTTTACCGACCGGCAGAACACCCCCTCGAAGCAGTGGAAGATCACCGACGAGGACTGGCGCAACCGGGAAAAGTGGGATCAGTACGAGACCGCCGTGGACGAGATGCTGCAAAAGACCAGCACCACCTACGCCCCCTGGCATATCCTGGAATCGGTGGATAAAAAATACGCCCGAATCAAGGCGCTGAAGATCGTGGTAAAGGCGCTGGAAGAAGCGCTGGATTCATAAAAGCCTGTAAAAGAGGGGCCCGCGGAGGGCCCCTTTTATTTTACACAAAAAGCCTTGACTTAAAGCGACCTTGAAGCTTTATAATGAATTTTATTAAGAGCTGAAAGGAGTGAAGCGCTATGGAAAAGCGCTACGAAGGGCTGACCCTGGACGGGGAACGGGCCCTGTACAATACCCACCACGCAGAGGTGCTGCACTGCACTTTTGCCGGCCCCGCCGACGGGGAATCCGCCCTGAAAGAGTGCGGGGACATTTTTGTGGATCACTGCGATTTCCGGCTGCGGTATCCCTTTTGGCACACCCGGAAAGCCCTGGTCCGAAACAGCACCATGAGCGCCGACTGCCGGGCCGCCCTGTGGTACTGCGACGAAGTAACCCTGGAGGACTGCTCCCTGGGAGGCATTAAGGCCCTGCGGGAATGCGACCGTACCGTGCTGCGCCGCTGCAAAGCGGAATCCCCGGAATTCGGCTGGTTCTGCCGGGGACTGGAAGCCCAAAACCTCCGCCTGACCGGAGAGTATCCCTTCCTGCACAGCCGGGACCTGGAATTCACCGACTTTGAGCTTCATGGGAAGTACTCCTTCCAGTACGTGGAAAACATGGTGATCCGAAATTCGGTGCTGGACACCAAGGACGCCTTTTGGCACTCGAAAAACGTCACCGTGTACGACAGCGAAATTAAGGGCGAATATCTGGCCTGGTACTCGGAAAATCTAAAGCTGGTGCGCTGCAAGATCATCGGCACCCAGCCCCTGTGCTACTGTAAGGGACTTGTCCTGGAGGACTGCGAAATGGCGGGCGCCGACCTGGCCTTTGAAAACAGCGAGGTGCACGCCACGGTGCGGGGGGAGATCCTCAGCGTGAAAAACCCGGTCCATGGCTCCATCGAAGCGGATTCCATCGGCGAAGTGATCCTGGACGAAAACCTGTGGCCCGGCGCGGACTGCCGGGTGGCCTGCCGGGAACAGCGGCAAGCGGGCTAAAAGCTGGTCAAATCAAGCAAGGCAGGCGGATTTTCTCCCCTGCCCGCTTGCTTTTTTACCGGAAATGCCCTATAATAAGGCTGCTGTTCTCCGGGAGTCCTTCGCCCCGCACCTTCGCGGGCGGGAGCGAGACCGGGACCAAGGAAGACGGCATCCAAAATTTGCGCCGTATCCCATTGGGAACGGCAGCTGGAGGTAATTGCATATGAAAACACGATCTGCCTTTTCCGCCAGGGACCTGGCTCTGATGTCCCTGTTCACCGCCGTCATTCTGCTGATGGCCTTTACGCCGCTGGGGCTGATCGACCTGCCCCTGATCAAGGCCACGATCCTGCATGTGCCGGTGATTCTAGGGGCTGTTCTTTTGGGGCCGAAAAAGGGAGCTTTCTTCGGATTCCTGTTCGGGCTGACCAGCTTGATCAAAAACACCATGGCTCCCAGTCTTTTAAGCTTTGCCTTTTCCCCCTTTGTCCCCCTGCCCGGCACTTCTTCGGGCACCCCCTGGGCTGTGGTAATCGCCTTTGTGCCCCGGATCCTGGTGGGGATTGTGCCCTATTACGTGGCCATAGGCATTCGGAAGCTTTTGGGCGGCCAGGGCAGCAAGGTCTGGGCCCGTACCGCCGCCTACGTGCTGGCCGGGGCTTCCGGCAGCATTGTGAACACCCTGCTGGTCATGGGCACCATGGGCCTTACCCTGAAGGGGGCCTTTGCCGCGGCCCAGGGCATTTCTACCGACGCGGTGTTTGGAGCCATTCTGACCATCGTTTTCGCCAACGGCGTGCCGGAAACTATCGTCGCCGCAATCCTTGTGCCCGTGCTCTGCCTGGGCGTGGGACGGGCCATGAAGCTGACTACCAGAAAGGGAGAGCCCATATGATCCTTGCCATTGATACCGGGAACACCAACACCGTGTTTGGCTGCTGGGAACGGGAAAAGCTTTTGTTTACCCTGCGCATTCAAAGCGACCGCCACAAAACGGCGGACGAATACGCCCTGCTGATCAACGGCCTTCTGCAGTCTCACGGGGTAGACCCCGCCGAGTTGGAAGGAGGGATTCTTTCCAGCGTGGTGCCCGAGCTGCGCACCGTGCTTTTGCAGGCCATGAAGCAGCTGACCGGAAAGACATTTTTGTCGGTGAGCTCCGGCATCAAGACCGGCTTGGATATCCGCATTGACAATCCCAGCCAGCTGGGGGCCGACCT
This sequence comes from uncultured Acutalibacter sp., assembly GCA_964490735.1. Classification (GTDB taxonomy): domain Bacteria; phylum Bacillota; class Clostridia; order Oscillospirales; family Acutalibacteraceae; genus Acutalibacter. Next base: position 8,983 of record CAZBDS010000022.1, read on the forward strand.
GGTGGTGGACGCCGTGGCGGCTTTGGCCAAATATAAGCCTCCCCTGGCGATTTTTGACATGGGCACCGCCACCACCCTGTCCGTTATCGGAAAAAACGGCAGCTATCTGGGTGGCATGATTATTCCCGGGCTGCGGGTCTCTATGGACGCCCTGAGCGCCAACGCCGCCCAACTGCCCTATATCTACCTCAGCGCGCCGGAGCATCTCATCGGCAAGAACACCATAGAGTGCATGCAGGCGGGAGCCGTTTTCGGCAGCGCCGCCATGCTGGACGGCCTGATCGACCGCGTGGAAGAAGCTCTGGGAGAGCCGGTGACAGCAATTGCTACCGGCGGCCTGACGGGGACGGTGGTTCCCCACTGTAAGCGTTCCATTCACTACGACCCGGACCTGCTGCTGGAAGGGCTCAATCTCCTGTACCATAAAAACACGCCTGGCGGGCGGGAATAAGTTCCGCAAGGACGGAACTCATCTCGTGAACCGTCTGCGGTGAAAACCTAAAAGCGTACCGCCCGATTACGACCTTCCAGCGAAGTGGTCACTTCCGGGCGGTAGAGTAGAAAAAGGGCGGGACTTTAAGTCCCGCCCTTTTTCTTTATGCGTATGTTACAGCATGGACAGCGCGTCGGAGATGGTCTTCTCCATAGCTTCCCTGCCGTATTTGTCCACTTCGGCCTTGTTCTTTTCCCCGTGGGTGAGGCACCCGGCTCCGCCGATGCAGCCGCCAGTGCAGGCCATGCCTTCGATAAAGTTTGCGTCCAGCATTCCCTTGCTCTTTTTCAGCAAAGCGACCTTACAGGCTTCGATGCCGTCGCAGGCCACTGCTTTCAGGTCGAAAGAGCTGTCCAGTTCCTGTTCCTTCAAGCCCTGGGCCACGGCGTCGGAAAGGCCGCCGCTGCGGGCGAAGATCCGCCCAAAGTAAGAGGCGTTGTCCAACACGCCCTCCTCCAGGGTGGTGATGTCGATATCCCGGCTGTCAAACAGGGCCTGAAGCTCCTCGAAAGTCAAAGCCGCGTCCACCCAAGGCTTGACCGTGTCCTTCTGCACCTCCGCTTTTTTGGCCGTGCAGGGACCGATAAAGATCACCTTGGCGTCCTTGTCCGTCTCCTTAATGTACTTGGCGATGGTGGCCATGGGAGACAGGTTGTGGGAAACGTAGGGCACCAGATCCGGGAAGGACTTGTGGATATAGTCCACAAAGGCCGGGCAGCAGGAACTGGTGAGGAAGCCTTTTTCCGCCAGCTCCTTGGACTCCGCCTGGGCCACCATATCGGCGCCCAAGGCGGCCTCTACCACTGTGTGGAAGCCCAGCTCCTTCAAGCCGGTAATCACCTGGCCCAGCTTGGCGTAGGTGAACTGGCTGGAGATGGAGGGGGCCACCACGGCGTAAAGCCGGTAGCTTCTTCCCTGCTGGCTCTTTTTCAGCAGGTCCACGCAGTTGAGCATGTAGGATTTATCCATAATGGCGCCGAAGGGGCACTGGTACACGCAGGCGCCGCAGGAAATGCACTTTTCGTTGTCGATCTTTGCCGCTTTGTTCTCGTCCATGGAAATAGCCTTGACCTTGCAGGCGTTCTGGCAGGGCCTTTTCCGGCTGACAATGGCGGTGTAGGGGCACACCTTCGAGCAGGCTCCGCATTCCTTACACTTGGATTTATCAATATGGGCCACATGGTTGTGGTCGAAGGAAATGGCGCCGAAGCGGCACACGTCCTCGCAGCGGTGGGCCAGGCACCCCCGGCAGGCGTCGGTGACCTCGTAGCCGCCGGCAGGGCATTCGTCGCAGGCGATGTCGATGACCTGGATCACGTTGGGATTGTCCTTGTCGCCGCCCATGGCGATCTTCACCCGCTCGGCCAGAATGGCCCGCTCCTTGTAAACGCAGCACCGCATGGTGGGGGTGTTGCCGGGGACGATGGTTTTGGGAATGTCCAGCAGATTGTCGAACAGGGTCTCGTTCCAGGCCTGCCGCGCCACTTCCCGCAGCACCTTATATTTGAGGTACTGTACTTTCGTATCGAATTTCCGCATGTAGATCACTTCCTTTCTCTCTTGCTGAGGGACGGGGCGGACCCGTTAGAAATAACTGACCTTGATCCGCTTGCCCATCTGTCTGAGGCACTGGGAAAGCTCCTGCACCAGATTCATTTTGATGTTGAAATTGATGGGCAGGTCCGGGTTCTGGTGGGCGGGGTTTACGGCCCGGCCCACGTAGAAATTGATATCCGTAGCCTCTTCAAACAGCAGGCGGCAGATGAGGGAGGCGCCGTCCCGCTTCATGCTCCACTCCTCGTGAAGCAGATTCTCCGACAGATAATCCCGGGCGTATTCCAGCACCTTGTTGACGGTGATGACGCCTTCGGTGACCAGGTCCACGCCTTCGATCTCCGCAATGGGGGGCACGTCGGATTTCTCAAAATTGAGGCTGGCCTTTAAGGGTTTGTGCAGATATTTGGCCGCGATGGTGGAGGTGGTGCCGCCGCAGATGATGTGCTTGCCCTCTTTGGAGAAGAACAGGGACATCATGCGGTCGCAGTCGTCTCGGTTGAAGGGCGGCCCGAACAGCATGTTCATGGGCTCTCTCCGCCGGACCTTCACCACGCAAGCGGTGGCGTCGTCCCCGGGCTTCTCCCCGTAAAGGCGGTAGCACTCGTCCACCAGCATGGTGGACAGGGTCTTGGCGGTATAGCCGCCAATGGCGGCAGCCTCCATGTAGCCGATTATGTCTTCCCGCTTCCAGCCGAAGTTGTAGGCGATGCCGATCCCCGCGTGGGGGCAGCCGTCGCTCATGGCGATGAAAACATCGTCCTCCTGCAGCTTGATGGAGGAGCGGTAGATCTTCTTGCCGCCGATGTTCATCTCCGTGGTGGGGTAATCGTAATTGGAGCCGTTCCGGAGCAGGATGATCAGGGGGTTGTCATACTGGATCAGCTCGGCGGTCTCGTTATCGATCAGGTGGATAATGGTGAAGGTAGAGTAGGCCACATTCCGTTCTGCACACACCGGCAGGGTGGCCGCGATGGTCTCCACGCAGTCCTCCAGGGACAGGCCCTCGGCCATCATGGTGGAAATGATCTTGGAGGTCAGGGTGGAGAGGATACTGGCCTTGACGCCGCTGCCCAGGCCGTCCGCCAGCACAATGACGGTCGAGTCCTCTCCCTGGTCCACGATCTCCACATGGTCGCCGCAGAGCTGCTCCCCGGCGTGGTTCACGCTTTTGTATCCGATATCCGTACACAGGTTATTCATCGGAAATGCTCTCCTTCAGCTTCGTCAGGGCGATCTTGGTCTCGGCGGCAGTCTCGCCCAGCAGGGAAGCGATCTCCTGAACGATCCGCATCTGCTTATCCACCACCTTGTCGGCAACCTCGACGGTCTGACGGCTGAGGCTTTCCTTCTTCTCCCGCTCGTTCTCTTCGTCCGTGACGTCGCGCATAATGCAGATGAGCACGCGGTATTCCCGGTCGAGGACCACGGTCTGCTCCACGTATTTCTTATACTCGGCCAGATAAACCCGCTGGTCCCGCACGTCCCGCCCGCTGTTCAGCACGTCCATAAAGACCTTGGGATCCAGAATGCGGATCACCTGCTCGCCCAGCACGTCGGAAGCCGCCCGGATATTCATGATCTTCCTGGCGGCGGCGTTGATCTGCTGCACTTCCAGGTTCTCGTTGAGCACGATCAGGCCGTTGGGAGTATTGTTTACCACGTTGTCGGAGAAGCTTTCCGCCCGGTCCTTCAGGAAAGGCAGGCACATGGAGATCTCCGCCTTGCCCTGATAGATGGCGATGGCCTTTTCCCGGCAGGTGTTGTAGCCGCAGGAGCCGCAGTTGAGCTCGTCGCTGGGCTTAAACTTGCCCATCTGCCGGAGAATGGACATGATCTCCGACTCGGAAGGCGTCATGCTGCCGGTGGGCAGAACGGAAAAAGGCTTTTTCAGCTGGAGGCTTTCCGGCTGATCCACCTCGAAGTCCTCTTTGCCGGCGTAGCCGGCCACTGCCCGGTAGCCGCCCACAGGGGTGCTGCGGCGCTTTTCCATAACGGGGCCGCCAATGCAGCTGCCCACGCAGGAAGACATTTCGATAAAGCAGTGATGGATCTCTCCGTTTTCCAGATCCCGCAGAGCGGCAATGCAGTTTTCCACGCCGTCAATAGCCAGATAAGTATAGCCGGGAATATCCTGGGCCATGGTTTTCAGAATACCACCGGTGGTGGGGAAAAACCTGGCCCGGCTCTTTTCGGTCTCGTCCTTCTGCCGGGCAAGCTCGATGTGCTCCGCCTCCAGCCAGGCGCTGAGTTCCTCAAAGGTGAGCACGGCGTCCACACAGTCGGACAGGTCGCCTTCGTCCTTTTTGGCAACGCAGGGACCGATAAACACGGTCTTGGCTACGGGGTTCCGCTTCTTGATATCCTGGCAGTGGGCCTGCATGGGAGAAAGCACGTCCGCCAAATACGGGAGCGCGCTGGGAAAATACTTCTGGATCAGCAGGTTTACCGAGTGGCAGCAGGACGAAATAAGCACGTCCCGGTGATCCTCTTTCAGCATTCGCTCGTACTCGGTCTTTACGATGGTGGCGCCCACGGCAGTCTCCTCCACATCAAAGAAGCCCAGCTTTTTCAGGGCCTCCCGCATGGATTCGATCCCCACGCCGTCGTAGTTTGCCACAAAGGACGGCGCCAGGCTGACGATGACCGGATCGCCGCTTTGCAGCAGCACCTTGACCTTCTCCGTGCTGTCCACGATCTCCTTGGCGTTCTGGGGACATACCACAAAACACTGGCCGCACAAAATGCACTCGTTTTCAATGATGTGAGCCTGGTTGCCCGAAAAGCGAATGGATTTGACCGGGCAATTGCGAATGCACTTATAGCAGTTTTTGCAGTTGGATTTTTTCAGGGTCATACAGTTTGGCATGGTCCCGCCCTCCGATCAAACCTTCGCCAGGATCTCGTTCTGGAAGAAGTCCTTTACCGTATCGGGGGAAACGGAATGGAATTCGTCGTCCACCGTAACGCAGACGCCCTGTTGGCACTTGCCCATACAGAAGGTGCCGCCCAGCTCCACCTTGTCCTCCAGCTTGTTTTCGGCTACCAGGAACTGAAGCTGCTCCACCACCTGGCGGGAGCCCTTGAGATGGCAGGAGCTGCCGATGCATA
>CAZBDS010000023.1:0-14138 GCA_964490735.1 uncultured Acutalibacter sp.
GTATCTTTAAATTGTCTGGGAGCGGCCAAAAGCCGCTCCCGCTTTTTAAAAACATTTTAGTAATTTCACAAAAAATGATTGCAATGGGTTGGGGAATCTGTTAGAATGGCAACGAAACGAGGGAACAGAATTCCCTTATCTCGCCTTCACTGGGAGGGCGAAAGTAATCGACAAGGAGGAGTTCTATTATGAAATTTGGGAACGCTGCTTGGGGCTGGACCCCAATCCCCGAGGATATGCCCCAGGGAAATTCTCTGGAGCAGATTGCCGACCAAGTCCGGGAGCTGGGCTTTGAAGCTATCGATTATCTGGGCACGCCGGAAGCGCTGGAATCCTATTACACCGAGGAAGTCAGCCGCCGGCTGGGGGATCACTGCCGGTCCATCGGCCTTACGCCCAATGTGTTTGTGTTCCAGGAAGCTGCCTGGAATTCCCCTGACAGCAGTGTGACGGCCAAGACCCTGGAGAGCTTCGAGCGCGCGGCCGCCACCGCCCAGCGGATCGGCTGCGGGATCGTTTCCACCCTGGTGCCCCTGCCCGCCGGGGCCAGGGGCTGGCATTTCAAGCCTTCCGCGCCTGCGGAGAAGCAGAGTTATTACCTACCGGAGGACTATTCCTTCCAGAAGGACTGGGACCGTTTGATGGAGAATTACCGCAGCGCCCTGCAAATCGCCAAGAAATACGGGCTGAGAATGTCCATCGAATGCTTTGTGGGCTCCATGATCTCCACGCCCCACGCCATGCTGAAGGTGCTGGAGGACGTGGGCGACGACGCCTTTGGCATTCAGCTGGACACCAACCATCTCATTGCCCAGCAGATCGACCCCGAGTGGACTATCCGCGTGCTGGGCGGCAAGCACATCTTTAACGTCCACTGCAAAGATAACGACCATGTGAGCCGGGGCAATATCCCTGCCGGCTGCGGCATTGCCGACTACACGGCGATCATCGCCGCGCTGAAGCAGGTGGGTTATCAGGGCAACCTCACCGTGGAGCTGGAGTTCACGGACAATCCCGCCCGTTACAACAAACAGGCGCTGGAGCATTTAAAGCTCTGCCTGAACGGCGCTTATTGAGTGCCGGAAGGGAACGGGTGACAGAATGACTGGAATCATTACCGAGATCGAACGGTTTTCTTTAAAGGACGGCCCGGGGATCCGAACTACCGTGTTTTTCAAGGGCTGCAACATGCGGTGCCGGTGGTGCCACAATCCGGAGACCCTGCAGATAGCCCCGCAGCTGATGCAGTACGAGGACAAATGCTTTGGCTGCGGCGCCTGCGTGCAGGCCTGTCCCACGGGCGCCCGGCGTCTGGAGGGCGGCAGGCTGATCCTGGACCGTGAAAAATGCACCGGCTGCGGCAGCTGCGCCCAGGTCTGCTTTTCAGGAGCCCTGGCCATTTCCGGCAAGGAGATGGACGTGGAGTCTGTGCTGCGTGAGGTGCGGCAGGACATTCCCTACTACCGCAATTCGGGCGGCGGCGTCACACTCAGCGGCGGCGAAGCCAGCTTCCAGCCGGAATTTGCCCTGGAGCTGCTGCGGGCTCTGCGCAGCGAGGGCATTTCCACAGCGCTGGAAACGAATCTTCTGGCGCCCTGGTCCGTCTATGAAAAGCTGCTGCCGGAGCTGGACCTGCTGATGTTCGACATCAAGCTGTTTGACGAAGAGGCCCACAAGAAATGGACCGGCGTCAGCAATGCCCCCATTCTGGAGAACGCCAAAAAGGCGGCGAAAATGCTTCCTTATCTCATTCGCACCCCGGTGATTCCGGGCGTCAACGACAACGAACAGGAGATCGGCGCCATTGCCGGCTTTATTTACAGCCTGGGCGGCGGCCTGCAATATTACGAGCTGCTCCGCTTCAATCCCCTGGGAGAAAGCAAGTACGGCGCGCTCAGCATGGGGAACGACTTTAAAGGGGTGCGCGCCGGTTCCGAGGAAGAGACGGAAAAGCTGGCGCAGGCAGCCAGAAAGGCCGGCCTGACAGACGTCAGGATCGGCTGAGAGAAGGGAGAGGAAATCGAGTATGGAAAATCGCCTGAACATATTCCCGCCGGAAGCGGAAATGGGATATAAGACCCGGATCCGCATTCTGCGGGAGCGCAAGCTGGAAGAAACCCAGGTCAAGTCCAAAATGGCGGTGTATCAAAACGGGGACGACTACGGCAGTGTGCCCGCGCCGGAGGACTATCATTTTCAGTGTGTCCCCAACCACGAAAACGGGTCCTGGTACGGGTATAAAGGGTGGAGTGAGAACTTTCACAAGCTGATGAGCGAGCACCCGGTATATCTGGATTCCGTGGACGCCTTTTCCTGCCGCTGGATGTACTGCATGGCCTGGTTTGACGAAAAGAAGGAGCTCAGATGGAACCCCGCCTATCCCTTTGACCATCTGAAAGCGGTGCAGGAAAAGTACGGCATTGTGTCCGGCATCGGCGCCGACGCCCATTTCGCGGGGGATTACGAGATCGGCCTCAGCCTGGGCTGGGGCGGTTTGCTGGAAAAGATCGAGAAGTACCGGGCCGAAAATCCTGGCCGGGACGAGTTTTACGACGCGGAAAAGCTGGTGATCGAGGGCATTCAGGCATGGATAAGCCACGCCATCGAAGAGGCAAAGCGTCTGGCAGGGCTGGAACGGCACCCGGTGCTCAGGCAGAACCTGCTGGAAATGGCCCGGGTCAACGAGCGAATCCTCTTCGATCCGCCCCAAACCATGCGGGAAGCCTGCCAGTGGGTGTGCTGGTACAATATGGCCAGCCGCACCTATAACCGGGACGGCGCGGGCTTTCAGCTGGACAGCCTGCTGAAGACCTATTACGACGCCGACCTGAAAGCCGGCCGCATTACCCGGGAAGAGGCCGTGTTCTACCTGGCCTGCCTGCTGCTCAACGATCCCCACTACTACCAGATCGGCGGGCTGGACGAGGCGGGCAACTCCCTGCTCAGCGAGTTCAGCTACATGGTGCTGGAAGCGGCGGACCAGCTGGATTCCGCCTGCAATATTACCGTTCGGGTAGACAAAAATATCGACCGTGCTTTCCTTCACAAGGCCGTGGACTATCTGTTTAAAAACAAGAACGGCTGGCCCAGGTTTTCCGGGGACGAAGCCCTCAGCAAGGGCTTTATGCGGCTGGGATATCCCGAGGGGCTTGCCCGCAGGCGCATTGCCGTGGGCTGCCACTGGATGAGCCTGCCGGGCCTGGAATACACCCTGAACGACTGCGTAAAGATCAACTGCGCCAAGGTGTTCGAGGTTGCCCTGGACGAAATGATGGAAGGGGAGGGCCCTCGTTCTACGGAACGCCTTTGGGAGCTCTTTACATACCATCTGCAAAAGGCCGTGGAGGCCACGGCGGAGGGGATCGCCTTCCACCTGCAGTATCAGGAATTCAGCGAACCGGAGCTGATGCTCAACCTGCTCAGCCACGGCCCCTTGGAGGCCGGACAGGACGTGACAAAGAGCGCCCGGTACTTTAATATGTGCATCGACGGCACTGCCATTGCCACGGTGGCCGATTCCTTCGGTGCCCTGGAGCAGCGCATCGAGTTGGAGGGCCGTATCGGCTGGGAGGAGGTCTACCGCCATCTGAAAACGGACTTCTCCGAAGAGGGCGGCGAATATGTCCGCCGTATGCTCAGCGCCAGCCCCCGGTACGGCGGTGGCGACACCGTCAGCGACCACTGGGCCGTGCGCATTTCCGAAGATTTTTCCGGCAGGGTCCGCGGCATGGACGCTTTACACCCCGGCTGCAAGTTTATCCCCGGCTGGTTCAGCTGGTCCAACACCATTCAGCTGGGCAAGCAGGTGGGGGCCACGCCCAACGGCCGCCATGCCTTCGAGCCCATCAACCACGGCGCCAATCCCCACCCGGGCTTCCGGAAGGACGGGGCGCTCACCGCTATGACCAATTCCATCTGCTCCGTTCAGTGCGGCTACGGCAACACGGTGCCGGTGCAGCTGGAACTTGACCCCGGCCTGGGCCGCGGGGAAGAGGCGGTGAAAAAGATCGCCGACTATATCGTCACCCTGTTCGAGCAGGGCGGCACCTTGCTGAATATCAACATCATTGACAGCAAGCAGATCTTAGAGGCCGATAAGGATCCTTCCAAATATCCCGACCTGGTGGTGCGGGTTACCGGTTTTACGGCATATTTCTGTGCCTTAACGCCGGACTTCCGCAAGCTGGTAGTGGATCGGATCCTGGAAAAATAAAGGAGGAATTGTAATATGTCAATCGCACTGATTACGGAAAGCAAATCGGAGGAGCTGCGCGAAGTCAAGGTGGGCATCATCGGCTGCGGCGGCATCGCCAACGGAAAGCACATGCCTTCACTGCACAAGCTGCCCAACGTGAAGATGGTGGCTTTCTGCGACCTGATCCCCGAGCGCGCCGAGCAGGCCAAGAAGGAGTACGGCGAGCCCGACGCCGAGACCTACACCGACTATCACGATCTGCTCAAGCGTGACGATATCGAGGTGGTCCATGTGCTGACCCCCAACATTGCCCACGCCGAGATCTCCATTGCGGCTCTGGAGGCCGGCAAGCACGTCATGTGCGAGAAGCCCATGGCCGCTACTTACGCGGACGCCCAGGCTATGGTTGACGCCGCCAAGAGGACTGGAAAGCTTTTGACCATCGGCTATCAGACCAGAAGCACCATGACCCATCAGTATGTCCGCCACATGGTGGAAAATGGGGATCTGGGCGAGCTCTACTATGTAAAGGCTCCCTCCATTCGCCGCAGGGGCGCTCCCCTGTGGGGCGTGTTCCTGGATAAGTCCAAGCAGGGCGGCGGCCCGCTGATCGACATCGGCACCCATTCCATCGATGCCGCGCTGTCCCTCATCAACAACTACGATGTGGAGAGCGTTACCGGTTCCGTGTACCGGAAGCTGGCCGACACCGCCATGAACTCCAACGAGTGGGGCATTTGGGACCCCAAGGAGTTCGAGGTGGAGGATTCCGCCATGGGCTGGGTCAAATTTAAGAACGGCGCCACCATGGTGGTGGAAGCTTCCTGGGTCCTCAACTATGTGGGTGAGGCCAACATGACCCTGTGCGGCACCAAGGGCGGCGTAGAGTTCCGCGGCGACACCGTGCGCATCAACGGCGAGAAGGACGGCTCCCTGTACGTGATGGACGTCAAGCCCAACTCCACCGCCCGCGACCTGTTCCACGGCCAGAACCTCAGCCCCGAGGAGTACGAGGCCAAGCAGTGGATCCGTGCCGTGGTCAAGAACGAGAAGCCCCTCACTTCTCCCGAGCAGGCCTGCGTGGTCTCCCGCGTGATCGAGGCCATGTACGAGTCCGCCCGCACCGGCAAGACCATTTACTTTGACTGAGCTTTAAACTGAAAGGCAATGGAGCCCGGGGTCCGCGTGTCAGCGGTCCTCGGGTTCTTTTGTGTCCTCTTGCATTTTCCCTTAAAAAAGAGTATCCTATCACTTGCGGCATAAGTTTCGCCTAAAGCAAAATTTGTTGTCGCGGTCAGTCGCGAAATCCTGACCTAAAAAAATACTAGGAGGCACAAAACATGCAAACCACATCCAAACGAATCCGCTATGTGGCCCAAGGGGCCGTCATAGCGGCGCTGTACGCGGTGCTTACCTATGCCGCGGCAGCGGTAAACCTGGCCTACGGGCCGGTACAGTTCCGCTTTTCCGAAGCGCTGACAATTCTGCCGGTTTTTACGCCGGCCGCCATTCCGGGCCTTACGCTGGGCTGTTTGCTGTCCAATCTGCTTAGCCCTTTGGGGCTGGTGGACTGGATCTTCGGCTCTGCCGCCACGCTGCTTGCGGCCTTTGGAACCAGGGCGGCGGCCAAGGTCCGGTATAAGGGGATCCCTTTTTTGGCGCCCTTGCCGCCGGTGATCGCCAACACGCTGATCGTCGGGTTGGAGATCGCCTGTCTGTCCGAGGCAGGGAGCTTTGCCTGGGGGAATTTCACCTGGGCGGCCTTTGGCGCGGCAGCCCTTTCCGTAGGACTGGGGGAGCTGGTGGTCTGCTATGTGCTGGGCCTGCCCCTGTTTGCTGCCCTGGAAAAGACGGGGGCTTCCGATAAGGTCTTCGCGTAAACTGATAGGAAGAAACTGAAAAAGGAGGCGGGAAATATGGCGGCTCAAAAAAACGCCGGACAGCCGGTGGGAGAGAGGATCCGAAACGCCGCGCCGGTGCGGGTGATCGTGGTCAGCTTTTTGCTGCTGATCCTGCTGGGTGCCGTGCTGCTGACCTTGCCCATCTCCTCTAATTCCGGCTGGACCGACCCTCTCAGCGCGTTTTTCACCTCTACGTCCGCCACCTGTGTGACTGGCCTTTCGGTGGTGGATACCACCACCCATTGGAGCCTGTTCGGCCAGGGGGTGATCCTTCTGCTGATCCAGCTGGGGGGCTTGGGCCTTTCCACCTTTGCCATCGGATTTTCGCTGCTGTTCCGGCGGAAGCTGAGTATCCGGGAGCTCCTGCTTGCCAGCGAATCTTCCGGGGGAAGCAGCCTGGACGTGGCCGCCCTGATGAAGCTAATGTTGGGCTTTACCTTTTTGTGCGAGGCTCTGGGAGCCGGGCTGCTCATGCTGCGGTTCGTGCCCCAATACGGCGCGGCGGGAGTGTGGCCTTCCGTTTTTGTGGCTGTTTCGGCTTACTGCAACGCGGGCTTTGATATTCTGGGCTTTGTGCCCGGCAATTCCAGCATGACTGCCTTTGCGGGGGACCCGCTGGTGTGTCTGACGGTTTCCGCGCTGATCGTCATCGGCGGCCTGGGTTTCGTGGTGGTCCAGGATATTTACGACTGCAAGCTGCGCACCCGTATGCACCGCAAGTCCACTGCGCGGCTCCATTTTCACTCTCAAATCTGCCTGCTGGTGTCCGGGATCCTGCTGGCGGTGGGCACCCTGGCCTTTTTTCTGCTGGAATACGGCAACACTTTTAAGGACCTGAACTTTTTCGAAAAGCTGAATGCCGCCCTGTTCCAGTCGGTCAATACCCGGACGGCAGGCTTTGCGTCCATCGATATCAAAGGGGAATACGACCTGACCAAGATCGTTTCCATTTTGCTGATGTTTATCGGCGGCTGTCCCGGTTCCACGGCGGGCGGCATCAAGGTGAGCACCTTTGTGGTGCTGGCCGTCACGGTGGTTTCCGCCATTCGCGGCAGGGAAGACCCGGTGGTGCTGAAGCACCGCTTTACGGTGGGTATGGTGTACAAGGCCTTCGCGGTCACCGCTATTGGTATGCTTATTATCTTTATTGATGCCGGCGTCATCAGCAACCTGAACCCGCCCGTTCCCTTTATGGACTGCCTTTTCGAGGCGGTGTCCGCCTTTGGAACCGTGGGGCTTACCGCCAGCGTAACACCTCAGCTGGAGCCCGTTTCCAAGCTGCTTTTGTGCGTGACCATGTTTATCGGCCGCGTAGGTCCCTTGTCTTTCGGCCTGTCCATCATGATGCGCCGCAAGGAAAAAACCGATTCCATTCTGCCCGAGGGCCGTATGCTCATCGGCTGATTCAAAAAATCCCTCCGGAAGCGGCTCTGCTTTCGGAGGGATTGCTTTTTTTGGATCATTTTCCCGCCTGCCGGGCGGCGTGCTCTTTGATGGCCCGGAAGGTCTCCTCACTGATGACGTGCTCGATGCGGCAGGCGTCCTCGGCCGCGTTTTTTTCGCTGACTCCCAAGGATTTCAGCCATTCCGTAAACAAGGTGTGGCGCTCGTAAATCCCCTCGGCAATTTTGCGGCCCTGGTCTGTTAAAGAGATCAAACCGTCGGCGTCCATGACGACGCAGCCCTGTTCCCGCAGGTTTTTCATGGCAACGCTGACGCTGGGTTTACTGAATTCCAGCTCTGCGGCAATGTCGATGGAGCGCACAGTGCCCTTTCGTTGTTCCAGAATCAGAATGGTTTCCAAATAGTTTTCCGCAGATTCCTGGATCCTTGCCACGTAAAGCCCACCTTTCTCTGTTCGGCCGCGCCTCTTAATTTATATTCATTATAACTTTTTTCCCCGGAGAATGCAAGCCGCCCCTTTTCCGCCCTTGCAAAGGGGCGGGGAAGATGGTACTATCATACATAGAAAGGGGGACTGCCTGTGGAAGCGCCCACGGTATTGCTGTATAATCTGGATTCGGAAAAGGAGAAGAGCGTAAAGCTTCTGTGCCTGCTTTTGAAGCTGCGTGTAAGAACGGTGGACCCCGGCGACTATGGACTGACCCTGGAAGCGCTGCTGGCCGGCGAGCGTCCGGAACAGCCGGCTGAGGCGTCTTTCCCGGACGAAATGCTGGTGATGGCCCACCTGAGCAGCGCCCAGATGAACGGGCTGCTGCAGGGGTTTCGCAAACGGAAGATCTCCCCTGTGGCACTAAAAGCCGTGCTGACTCCCACCAACGCAGGCTGGGATTCCCTGCGGCTGCGGGACGAGCTGGCGGCAGAACACCAGGCCGTGCTCCGGGGCGAAAGCGCTCACGGGCAGGCCCGCTGAGCAATAGGAAAAGGAGGAGCTTTATGGGCTGTTATCTGGCAGTGGACATCGGCGCGTCTTCGGGCCGCCACATTTTGGGCTGGGTCGAAAACGGCAGGATCTTTACCCGGGAGGTCTACCGTTTCGAAAACAAGATGATCAAAAAGAACGGGCACCTCTGCTGGGACACGGAGGAGCTGTTCCAAGAGGTGGTAAACGGGCTCGCCGCCTGCAAGGAAGAAGACAGGCTCCCTGATACCATGGGCATCGATACCTGGGGTGTGGACTTTGTCCTGCTGGACCGAGAGGGCAGGCTTTTGGGGGACACGGTGGCCTATCGGGATTCCCGGACGGAGGGCATGATGGAGGCGGTGGAAAAGCTGATCCCGCCGGAAGAACTCTATGCCCGCACCGGCGTGTACCGCCCGGCGTTTAACACCATCTACCAGCTGATGGCCCTTAAGCGGGAGCACCCCGAGCAGCTGGAAGGGGCCGAGCATTTCCTGATGATCCCCGATTACCTGCACTACCGGCTGACGGGCGTGATGGCCAACGAATACACCGACGCCACCACCACGGGCCTTATCAACGCGGAGACGAAGACCTGGGACCGGCAGCTTCTGGAACGCCTGGGCTATCCCCAAAAGCTTTTCCGGGAGCCCGCGCTGCCCGGCACCGAGCTGGGCGGCCTTTCGTCAGAGCTCCGGGACCGGCTGGGCTTTAACTGCCGGGTGGTGTTGCCCGCTTCCCACGACACGGGCTCCGCGTTTTTGGCGGTGCCGGCCTTTGAAGAGGATTCCGCCTATCTTTCCAGCGGCACCTGGAGCCTTTTGGGCCTGGAGCGGCCTCGGCCCATCACCACGGGGGAGAGCATGAGAAATGGCTTTGCCAACGAGGGCGGCTATCAGTACCGGTTCCGGTACTTGAAAAATATCATGGGCCTGTGGATGATCCAGTCCGTCCGGCGGGAGGCGGTAGACCGGTTCCCCCAATTTACGGAAAAGCCTTCCTTCGGGGAACTGGAAGCCCTTGCCCGGGAGGCAAAGGACTTCCCCTCCCGGGTGGACGTGGAAAGCGGCGCTTTCCTGGCCCCCGACAGCATGGTGACAGCTGTGCGGGAGGCCTGCCGGAGCACGGGTCAGCTTGTGCCGGAGACGCCGGGAGAGATCATGGCCTGCCTGTATCACAGTCTGGCCGAAAGCTACCGGGACACCATCCGGCAGCTGGAAGGGCTGACGGGCCTGAAATTCCGGGTGCTGCACATCGTGGGCGGCGGCAGCAAGGACGGCTACTTGAATCAGCTTACCGCCAACGCCACGGGTCTGCCCGTCTATGCCGGCCCCACCGAAGGCACGGCCCTGGGAAACCTGATGGCCCAGATGCTCCGGGCCAAGGAGTTCCCGGACCTGTACGCCGCCCGGAGAGCGGAGCGGGACAGCTTTGAGATCAAGGTATTTGAGCCGGAAAAATAAAACAGCGCCTTTGCGGAAAGGAAAATGAATATGACCGGAAACGAACGGTACGAAAGCGCCAAAAAGCAGTATGAAAAATGGGGCGTCGATGTGGAAGGCGCTCTGCAGAAGCTGAAAAGCGTGCCTGTCAGCCTCCATTGCTGGCAGGGAGACGACGTGCGGGGCTCTGACACCGATCCCACCAAACCCTTGACCGGCGGCATTCAGACTACGGGCAATTACCCCGGGCGGGCTAGAAATCCCCGGGAGCTGATGGACGACATTGACGAGGTGCTAAAATACTGCCCCGGCACCAAAAAGCTGAATCTCCACGCCTCTTATGCCATCTTTGAGGACGGCGAGTGGGCCGACCGGGACCGGCTGGAACCCCGGCACTTTCAAAAGTGGGTGGACTTCTGCAAGGCCCGGGGCCTGGGCGCGGACTTTAACCCCACCTTCTTTTCCCACCCCAAGTGCGATCCCCTCACTTTGAGTTCTCCCAACCCGGAGACCCGCCGGTTCTGGATCGACCACGGCAAGGCCTGTATCCGCATTTCGAGCTATCTGGCCCGGGAGCTGGGGCAGCCCTGTGTCATGAACATCTGGACAGGAGACGGCTTCAAGGACATTCCCGCCGACCGCCTGGGGCCCCGGGTCCGCTATAAGGAGGCCATCGACGAGATCCTGAGCGAGCCCTACGACTTCCGGGAGGTAAAGCCCTGCGTGGAGTCCAAGGTGTTCGGTATCGGTGTGGAGGCCTATACGGCGGGCTCCGCCGAATTTGCCCTCAGCTATGCCGCGGCCAACAAAGACCGCTGCCTGCCCTTGATGGACAACGGACACTATCACCCTACCGAGGTGGTGTCCGACAAGATTTCTTCCTTGCTGGCCTTTTTCCCGGAGATTGCCCTGCACATCACCCGTGCGATCCGCTGGGACAGCGATCACGTGATCCTGCTGGACGACGAGACCCGGGAAATTGCCCGGGAAATCGTCCGCTGCGGCGGGCTGGAGGGCCGGGTGAAGATCGCCCTGGACTACTTTGACGCTTCCATCAACCGTGTTTCCGCCTGGGTCATCGGCTACCGCAGCGTGCAGAAAGCCCTGCTGGCTGCTCTGCTGGAGCCTTCAGCCCAGCTGAAGGCCCTGCAGGACTCCGGTGATTTCACCGGCCTGATGGTGGCTTTGGAAGAGCAGAAGACCCTGCCCTTTGGGGACATCTGGGAGCAGTACTGCCAAATGGAAAACGTCCCCGGCGACGGCCAGTGGCTTGCCCGGGTCAGACAGTACGAGGCCGATGTGCTGAAGGGGAGGGACTGAAATGGGAATGACCGAAATCAAGGTGATGAAAGAATATATCCGCATGTGCGGCGACGGCTGGGACCAGGGCTGGCACGAGCGCAACGGTGGAAATCTCACCTACCGCATGAAGCCGGAGGAGGTGGAGGAATGCCGCCCCTTCTTCCAGGCCCAGCCCGGCCCTTGGACGGCCATGGGCGTTCAGGCCAGTAGCCTGCAGGGGGAGTATTTCATCTCCACCGGCAGCGGCAAGTATTTCCGGAACGTGCCCCTGTGCCCGGAGGACAATCTCTGCATTGTGGAAATAAACGGCGCGGGGGATTCCTGGCGCATCGTGTGGGGCCTGGAGCACGGCGGCAGGCCTACCAGCGAGTTCCCCAGCCATTTTTTGAACCACAGTGTGCGCAAGGCGGCCACAAAGGGGGAATGCAGGGTAATCTATCACGCCCACCCTGCCAATGTGATTGCCATGACCTACATTCTGCCCCTCACTGCCCGGGACTTCACCCGGGCCCTGTGGAAAAGCGCCACGGAATGCCCGGTGGTGTTTCCCGGCGGCGTGGGCGTGGTGCCCTGGATGGTGCCCGGCGGCGCCGACATCGCCAAAGCCACCAGTAAGCTGATGGAGGAGTACGACGCGGCGGTGTGGGCCCATCACGGCCTTTTTGCTTCCGGCCCGGATTTCGATACCACCTTCGGCCTGCTGCACACCATTGAAAAGGCCGCTCAGATCTATCTGCTGGCTTTAAGCGCCGGCGGGGGAAAGATCCTACAGACCATCGAAGACGATGACCTGCGGGCCATCGCGAAGGAGTTCGGCGTAACCTTACGAGAGGAGTTTTTGGACTGATATGGATTGGAATGCTTTTGACAAGCAGGCCGAGGAGCTGCGGCTGCTGAATGTGATCGTCTTAAAGGACGGGCAAGAGATCTGCCGCCGGGATTACGACGGGGAAATGCGCCGGAACCAGTATTCCGCCAGCAAAAGCTTTACCAGCGCGGCGGTGGGCATTGCTCTGCGGGAAGGCTTGCTGAGCCTCCAGGAAAAGCTTACGGAAGCCTTTCCCGATGACCTGCCGGAGCGGGTGAGCCCCAACCTGGAAAAGGCCACGGTGCGGGATCTGCTCACCATGGGCCTCGGCCAGGCCCACGGCTTCTTGATGGGAGAGCAGCGGCCCTTCCTGCAGGAAGCCGACTGGGTAAAATATTCCCTGGCCCTGCCCTTCGAAGATAAGCCCAACACAAGATTTGTGTACAACAACGTGGGACCCTACCTGGCCGGGATTCTGGTCCAACGCCGGGCAGGCTGCGACCTGGTTCACTATCTGATGCCCCGGCTGTTCGAGCCCCTGGGAATCCGCCTGCCCACCTGGGAGACGGACCCCCAGGGCATGAGCTTCGGCGCGGGCGGGTTGTTCCTGTCCGTCTCGGAGCTGGCAAAGTTCGGCCAGCTGCTGCTGCAAAAAGGCCATTGGAACGGAAAACAGCTGATTCCCGCCGACTATCTGGCGAAGGCCTCGAAAAAGCAGATCGAAAACGGGGAAGAGGGTTACGGCTATCTCTTCTGGCTGGGGCAGCGCGGCTCTTACCGGGC
This sequence comes from uncultured Acutalibacter sp., assembly GCA_964490735.1. Lineage (GTDB taxonomy): Bacteria > Bacillota > Clostridia > Oscillospirales > Acutalibacteraceae > Acutalibacter. The sequence goes on from CAZBDS010000023.1 coordinate 12,794, forward strand.
CGATGGAAAATACGGCCAGTATGCCATTGTTTTCCCGGACGACAACGCCGTGATCACCGCGAATGCCGAGGCCAGGGACCAGCGGCTGCTTCTTGACTTCCTCATGGACTGTCAGCCGGAGCTGCTGCGGGGTGCGTGACAAGGCTTTTTCTCAGTTTCAAAATACAAGCAAAAAGGGCTGCCCGGGAAACCGGACAGCCCTTTTCTATGTTTTTCTGTTTAGAACTCGTAACTACCCGCCGTAAGCAGTTCCACGCGTCCGTCGGGCAAAACCAGCTGGGCCGTGCAGTCAAAGGGAACGGTAATGCTGTAACGCAGCTCCTCGTCCTCATAGCGCCAGGCAACCTGATATTTGCCGGAAGCGGAGTCCATTTCTGCCTTGGCCCAGCGGAAGCGGGGGTCGGGCATGGGGCGGATCAGTGCCTTCTTGTAGCCGGGGCCTTCTTCGGTAGGATTCAGGCCGCACAGGTTCCGGTACATCCAGTCGGCGATGGAGCCATAGGCGTAGTGGTTCAGGCTGTTCATGCCCGTGCCGCTGATGGAGCCGTCCGGCAGAATGGAGTTCCACCGTTCCCAAACAGTGGTGGCGCCCATTTTCACTTCGTACAGCCAGCTGGGGAAGTCGTCGTTTAAGAATAGGGTGTAGGCCGTTTCATTGGCCCCGTTGTCGGACAGCGCCCTGCACAGGAAGGGCGTGCCGCAGAAGCCGGTGTTCAGGTGCATGTTGTTCTTTTCCAAGAGCTCCAGCAGGGTTTTCAGCACCTTTTCCCGGCAGCCCTCGGGATACAGGCCGAAGAACAGGCTCAGCACACAGGCGGTTTGGGTCTCGTGGATCTTAAAGCTTCCGTCGGCGTTGAAGTATTCCTCTGTAACAGCCTCGGCAATCTTTCCCGCCAGAGCCTCGTATTCCGCCGCGTCCTCTTTTAACGCCAAAGCCTTGGCCGCCTTGGCGGTGAGGGAAACGGAATACCAGTAGAAACAGGAGGCGGTGTATTGCAGGTCTGTAGCGCCGAAGGGATTCTGAGTGTCGCCGTCCTCCCGGTCCAGCGCCAGCCAGTCTCCCAACTGGTTGCCCCGCAGCCACAGGCCCCGGCCGCCGTCTGCCAGATCGTCCCGGCGGATCCGTTCCACCCAGGTTTTCATCACGGGATATTCCCGGCGCAGCAGGTTTAAGTCGCCGAAATTCTCATAGACCGCCCAGGGCATCATGGTGGCCACATCGCTCCAAATGGCGCAGCCCGCGTGGTTGTTCTTTACCCAGGACCACTCCTTGCCGCTTTCGTCCACATGAGGGGCGGGGGAGAAGAAGGGGACAGAGCCGTCGTAAAAGCTCTGCTCAAAGGCG